>NZ_JBIVGN010000015.1:0-149258 GCF_044748705.1 Pseudomonas sp. NPDC089758 | reverse complement strand
TAGGCTGTAATCGCTGTGAGCTTGAATTGCTCGGTGTACTTACCCATAGATCCCCCAAGGGTTGGATTGGTGTCCAACTTCTTGGGGGCAGTCCAGAATGGGCTACCCCAGGACTTTGGATGGGTGTCCAGCTTGCTTGGGGTAGTTCAGAGACCGCGCAGCGCTTGAGGCCTGCGCGCAGCCTGTGGGAGCCGGCTTGCCGGCGATGGGCTGCGTAGCAGCCCTGATAACGCTGTCTGACTGGCAGCCGCTACCAGGGCTTGGCAATCAAGCTCAGAACAGTACGCGCGAGCGGATGGTGCCCTTGACGTGCTGCAGCTTCTCTTGCGCCAGGTCGGAGTACTCGGCGTCAACGTCGATGACCACGTAACCCACTTTCTCGTTGGTCTGCAGGAACTGACCGGAGATGTTGATACCGTTCTCGGCGAAGACTTTGTTGATCTGGCTGAGCACGCCCGGGATGTTTTCGTGGATGTGCAGCAGGCGGTGCTTGCCCGGGTGCGCTGGCAGGGCGACTTCCGGGAAGTTGACCGACGATACAGAGGTACCGTTGTCGCTGTACTTGACCAGTTTCTCGGCCACTTCCAGGCCGATGTTGGCCTGGGCCTCGGCGGTGGAGCCACCGATGTGCGGGGTCAGGATCACGTTGTCCAGGCCGCGCAGCGGGCTTTCGAACTCTTCATCGTTGGAGCGCGGCTCGACCGGGAACACGTCGATGGCGGCACCGATCAGGTGCTTGTCTTTGATGGCCGCGGCCAGGTGGTCCAGTTCTACCACGGTGCCACGGGCGGCGTTGATCAGGATCGAGCCCTTCTTCATCGCGCGGATTTCTTTCTCACCGATCATCCACTGGGTGGATGGCAGCTCAGGCACATGCAGCGAGACGATGTCGGCCAGGCCCAGCAGTTCGTGCAGGCTGGTGACCTGCACGGCGTTGCCCAGCGGCAGCTTGGTCAGCGGGTCGTAGAAGTAGACCTGCATGCCCAGGCTCTCGGCCAGTACCGACAGTTGGGTACCGATCGAGCCGTAGCCGACGATGCCCAGCTTCTTGCCGCGGATCTCGAACGAGTTGGCAGCGCTCTTGATCCAGCCGCCACGGTGGCAGGAGGCGTTTTTCTCGGGGATGCCGCGCAGCAGCAGGATGGCTTCGGCCAGCACCAGCTCGGCCACCGAGCGGGTGTTGGAGTATGGCGCGTTGAACACGGCAATACCGCGCTCGCGGGCAGCGTCCAGATCGACCTGGTTGGTGCCGATGCAGAAGCAACCGACGGCGACCAGTTTCTTGGCGCAGTCGAAGATCTCTTCGGTCAGCTGGGTACGCGAACGGATGCCGATGAAGTGGGCATCGGCGATCTTTTCCTTGAGTTCCGCTTCCGGCAGCGAGCCAGTGAGGTACTCGATGTTGGTGTACCCGGCGGCCTTGAGGGTATCCACCGCGTTCTGGTGCACACCTTCAAGGAGAAGGAACCTGATCTTGCTCTTGTCGAGAGAAGTCTTGCTCATCTGCGTAAACCTGTATCCCGGAGAAAAAATGGCGAGAAGTGATGCTAGGCGCGGCGTCGGCCTTAGCATGAACAGCGGGAGCGCTATGCTAGCATACGCGACACAATCTGAGCTTATCCCGACAGGTGAAGAGTACTCAGGGTGACTATGAATAAGTCGAGAGTTCCGGCGATGACGCAGCCCGCGGTAATTGATGAACTGATGACCTTGGTAGACCCTGGCAAGGTCCTGACCGATGCCGTTTCCCTGGAAACGTACGGCAAGGACTGGACCAAGCATTTCCCGCCCGCGCCGACTGCCATCGTGTTCCCCAAAAGCGTGGAACAGGTTCAGGCCATCGTTGGCTGGGCCAATCGCCATCAGGTTGCCCTGGTGCCTTCCGGCGGTCGGACCGGGCTCTCCGCCGGTGCCGTGGCAGCCAATGGTGAAGTGGTGGTCGCCTTCGACTACATGAACCAGATTCTCGATTTCAATGCCTTCGATCGCACGGTGGTCTGCCAGCCTGGGGTCATCACCCGCCAGCTGCAGGCATTCGCCGAAGAACAGGGGCTTTATTACCCGGTGGATTTCGCCTCGAGCGGCTCCAGCCAGATTGGCGGTAACATCGGCACAAACGCGGGTGGCATCAAGGTCATTCGCTATGGCATGACCCGTAACTGGGTCGCTGGCCTCAAAGTTGTCACGGGCAAGGGCGAACTGCTCGAGCTGAACAAGGACCTCATCAAGAACGCCACGGGCTATGACCTGCGCCAGTTGTTCATCGGCGCCGAAGGCACCCTGGGGTTCGTGGTCGAGGCGACCATGCGCCTGGACCGCGCCCCACGCAACCTCACCGCGATGGTGCTGGGCACGCCGGACTTCGATTCGATCATGCCGGTGTTGCATGCCTTCCAGGGCAAGCTTGACCTCACGGCATTCGAGTTCTTTTCCGACAAGGGCCTGGCCAAGATCATGGCCCGTGGCGACGTTCCTGCGCCGTTCGCCACCGACTGCCCGTTCTATGCCTTGCTGGAGTTCGAGGCCAGTACCGAGGAGGTGGCCAACGAAGCGCTGGCCACTTTCGAGCACTGCGTCGAGCAAGGCTGGGTGCTGGACGGGGTGATGAGCCAGAGCGAAGCCCAGTTGCGAAACCTCTGGAAGCTGCGCGAGTACCTGTCCGAAACCATCTCCCACTGGACGCCGTACAAGAACGACATTTCGGTCACGGTTTCCAAGGTGCCGGCCTTCCTGCGCGACATCGATGCCATCGTCAGCGAGCACTATCCCGACTATGAGGTGGTCTGGTACGGGCACATCGGTGACGGCAACCTGCACCTGAACATCCTCAAGCCCGAGACCATGAGCAAAGACGATTTCTTCGCTTCATGCGCCAAGGTCAACAAGTGGGTGTTCGACATCGTCCAGCGCTATAACGGCTCGATCTCCGCCGAGCACGGTGTGGGCATGACAAAGCGCGATTACCTTGGCTACAGCCGCTCACCGCAGGAAATCGCCTGCATGAAGGCGATAAAGGCCGTCTTCGACCCTAACGGCATCATGAATCCGGGTAAGATCTTCGCTCCTGAATAAAAGCAGTAATCAAAGGAGTCGGCCATGAGTTACCAGCACCAGTACGTAGACGGCACCCGTATCCACTTCCCGTTGGGCAAGGTTGTTTGCGTTGGCCGCAACTATGCCGAGCACGCCAAGGAATTGGGCAACCCCATTCCGAGCGAGCCGTTGCTGTTCATCAAGCCGGGCAGTTGCGTGGTGCCGCTGGAGGGTGGCTTCAAGATTCCTAGCGACCGTGGGTCGGTGCATTACGAAGCCGAAATCGCAGTGTTGCTGGGCAAGCCGCTGTCGGCGCACCCGTCCGAAGAAGAAGTGCTGGATGCCATCTCAGGCTTCGCCCCAGCGCTGGACCTGACCCTGCGCGACGTGCAAGCCAAGCTTAAAGAGAAGGGCATGCCGTGGGAGACCGCCAAGAGTTTCGACGGTGCCTGTGTTCTGCCGCCTTTCGTTGCTGCCGGTACGTTCGAAGACCTGGCCGACATTCCCGTGCGCCTGACCATCAATGGTGAGGTTCGCCAGGACGGCAACAGCGCGATGATGCTCAACCCGATCGTGCCGATCATCCAGCACATGGCCTCGCACTTTTCGCTGTTGCCGGGGGATGTGGTCCTGACCGGGACCCCGGCAGGCGTCGGGCCCTTCGAGGTGGGTGATGAACTGGTGCTGGAGTTGCCGGGCGTGAGCCGCTTCGAAAGCCGGGTGCTCTGAGCCGAGACTGCGCCGCCCGCGAAGCGGGCGACGCGATTTACCGTTTTTTTCACAACCCATCTGGATAATGCGCGAATCTTCGCCTATTTACCCAGGAACACTCTGTATGGCCCCGTCTTCCAGCGCTTCCGTATCCCCCAAGCGTCGCTTCTACCTGCGCTGGCCATTCGGCCTGGCCGTGGCTGCGGTGATTGGCTATGGCGTGGCCGTGGCAATGCACTGGGATGACCGTGGCCGGCTGTGGTTGCAGGAAGGCTTCGAGAGCAGCGCAGAGCGCGGCGAAAGCGTCTGGTTGCCGGACTACCAGGTCGATATCGATGCCAAGCCCCTGCCGGGCATGGACGACGATGAAGCGTCGGACGTGGCGTTCAATGCGCATACGCGTACGTTATTTGTGGTCATGGGCAAGAACCCGTTCCTGGTCGAGTTGAGCCTCGAGGGTGATGTGCTGAGGCAGATCCCATTGCAGGGGTGGAACAACCCTGAAGGGGTTGCCGTGCTGGAGGATGGCCGCTTGGCCATTACCGATGAGCGTCTGCACGACCTGACCGTGGTCAAGGTGGATGCGCAAACCAAGTCGCTGAACCATGCAGATTTTCAGAGCCACGACTTGGGCGAGTCGGTGCAAAGCAACAAGGGCTTCGAAGCCGTGGCATGGGACCCGATGCGCCAGCGCCTGGTGATCGGCGAGGAGCGGCCGCCAAAGCTGTATACCTGGAGCACCGATGGGCGTAGCCCGCTGCAGGGTGACAAGCAGCCGCTGCCCAGCGACGAACTCGACCTGCGCAACCTCTCCGCCCTGGGCGTCGACCCGCGTACGGGCCACCTTCTGGTGCTGTCGTCGGACTCCAACATGCTGCTGGAGCTCGACGAGCAAGGTCAGCAGGTCAGCTTCATGACCTTGCTGGGCGGGTTCAACGGCCTCAAGGACACCATTCCGCGTGCTGAAGGGGTGGCAATGGATGACCAAGGCAACCTGTACATGGTCAGTGAGCCGGCCCTGTTCTATCGATTCAAGAAAAACTGACTGAAAAATCAGATATTTCGGATGCTGGCATTAAGCTTTACTTCAGTTGTTCGTGGTTAGATTCGTCGTCCTCAAACCGAGTCTGCCCTATGCGTCGTTATGTTCGTCTGCCCCTGATCCTGGCCGTCACTGGTCTGCTCGCCTTGCTCTTGCTGGGCGTGGCGCAGCAGCAGTTCCGTTTGCTCGAGCGTGGCTGGTTCAACGTCAAGTCCTGGTGGCAGCCCGCTGAACAAAGCATGGGCCTGGATCGCTATCAGGTGGTGATCCAGGCGCAGTCCATCGACGGGCTGGACGATGATGTTTCGGCGCTGACGTACGACCCCGACCGCAAGACGCTGTTCACCGTGACCAACAAGCGGTCCGAACTGATCGAATTGTCCCTCGACGGCCGTATCCTGCGGCGGGTGCCATTGACCGGTTTCGGCGACCCTGAGGCGGTGGAATACGTTGGGCCCAACAGTTACGTGATCACCGATGAGCGCCAGCAACGGCTGATTCGCGTGCGCCTGGAGGATGACACGCTGTTCCTGGATGCCAACGATGCCGAGCAATTGAGCCTGGGTATCGGCCTGAACGGTAACAAGGGCTTCGAGGGCCTGGCCTACGACTCGGCGGGCAAACGCCTGTTCGTGGCCAAGGAGCGGGACCCGATGGTGATCTATGAAATTCACGGGTTCCCCCATGAAAATCCGGAGCAGCCCTATGCAGTGCATGTGGCGCAGGACCGCAAGCGCGATGAGGGGTTGTTCGTGAGGGATCTGTCGAGCCTGCAATTCGACGAGCGCAGCGGGCATCTGCTGGCGTTGTCGGATGAATCACGGCTGGTGCTGGAGCTGGACGTGAAGGGCAAACCGTTGAGCACACTGTCGCTGCGCAAGGGTTACCAGGGGCTGAAGCAGACGGTGCCGCAGGCGGAAGGGATTGCCATGGATGAGGCGGGGACCATTTATCTGGTCAGTGAGCCGAACCTGTTCTACGTGTTCAAGCAGCCGGTCGATTGAGTGTGTTTTTGCCCCAATCGCCGGCTTGCCGCCGAGGCGTTACTCGGCAGTGAGGCGCTTGACGCCTTCAGCGGTGCCCAGCAGCAGCAGGTCGGCCGGGCGCGCGGCGAACAGGCCGTTGGTGATCACGCCGACGATCGCATTGATCTGCGCTTCCAGCTCCACCGGGTTGGTGATCTGCAGGTTGTGAACGTCCAGGATGACGTTGCCGTTGTCGGTGACCACCCCCTCACGGTACACCGGATCGCCCCCCAGCTTGACCAGTTGACGCGCCACGTGGCTGCGGGCCATCGGGATGACCTCGACCGGCAGCGGGAAGGCGCCCAGCACCGGCACCAGCTTGCTGCCATCGGCGATGCAAATGAAGGTCTTGGCCACGGCCGCGACGATTTTTTCGCGCGTCAGTGCCGCGCCACCCCCTTTGATCAGGTTCAGGTGTGCGTCGCTTTCGTCGGCGCCGTCGACGTAGAACTCCAGGTCGCTGACGCTGTTGAGCTCATACACCGGGATGCCGTGGCCCTTCAGGCGCTGTGCCGTGGCTTCGGAGCTGGCGACCGCGCCGTCGAACGCGGTCTTGTGCTGGGCCAGGGCGTCAATGAAGAAATTGGCAGTCGAACCGGTGCCGACGCCGATGACGCTCTTTTCATCCAGCTTGGGCAGAATGAAGTCGACAGCGGCCTGGGCGACGGCCTGTTTGAGTTGGTCCTGGGTCATGCGGGCTCCGGAAAGGGGCAGGGCGGTAATGAAAGGAGGCTAGTATAACGGCTCGGACGGCTTTGCTGTGGTCGCCCGACGTGGCGCTGGGGTAGACTCGCAGCCCTTGTCCCGCGGCCAGTGATGCTTTCCCGATGCTTGAACAGTACGTCAAGAAGATCCTCACCTCGCGCGTCTACGACGTCGCTGTCGAAACCCCGCTGCACAGCGCCGGGCAACTGAGCAAGCGCCTGGGCAACCATATCTGGCTCAAGCGTGAAGACCTGCAGCCGGTGTTCTCCTTCAAGATCCGTGGGGCGTACAACAAGCTGGCGCAACTGAGCCCGGAAGAACTGGCACGCGGCGTGGTTACCGCGTCGGCCGGCAACCATGCTCAGGGCCTGGCGTTGGCCGCGCGTGAGATGGGCATCAAGGCCACCATCGTGATGCCCAAGACCACGCCGGAGATCAAGGTCGAAGGCGTGCGTTCGCGGGGCGGCAAGGTTGTCTTGCATGGCGACTCGTTCCCAGAGGCGCTGGCCTACTCGCTGAAGCTGGTCGATGAGAAGGGCTTGGTCTATGTCCACCCTTACGACGACCCGCACACCATCGCCGGCCAAGGCACCGTGGCCATGGAGATCCTGCGCCAGCACCCGGGGCAGTTGGACGCGATCTTCGTGCCGGTGGGTGGTGGCGGCCTGATCGCCGGTATCGCGGCCTACGTGAAATACCTGCGCCCGGAAATCAAGGTCATCGGCGTCGAACCTGACGACTCCAACTGCCTGCAGGCCGCCATGGCCGCTGGCGAGCGCGTGGTCCTGCCGCAGGTCGGGCTGTTTGCCGATGGTGTGGCGGTGGCGCAGATTGGCCAGCATACCTTCGATATCTGCCGGCTGTACGTGGATGACGTGATTACCGTCAGCACTGACGAGATATGTGCGGCGATCAAGGATATCTACGACGATACCCGCTCGATCACCGAACCTGCTGGCGCGTTGGGCGTTGCCGGTATCAAGAAGTACGTGGAGCTCACCGGTGTGAGCGGCCAGACCCTGGTCGCTATCGATTCCGGCGCCAACGTCAATTTCGACCGCCTGCGCCATGTCGCCGAGCGCGCCGAGCTGGGCGAGAAGCGCGAAGCGATCATCGCGGTGACCATCCCCGAGCGCCCCGGTAGCTTCAAGGCCTTCTGCGAGGCCATCGGCAAGCGCCAGATCACCGAATTCAACTACCGCAAGCATACCTCCGACGAGGCCCACATCTTCGTTGGTGTGCAGACCCACCCAGAGAACGACCCGCGCGCTGCGCTGGTGCAACAGCTGACCGACCAGGGTTTCCCGGTCACCGACCTGACCGACAACGAACTCGCCAAGCTGCACATCCGCCATATGGTCGGCGGCCATTCGGCCGGTGCCAGTGACGAGATCGTGCTGCGCTTCGAATTCCCGGAGCGGCCGGGGGCGTTGTTCAACTTCCTCAACAAGCTGGGCGGGCGCTGGAACATCTCGATGTTCCACTACCGCAACCATGGCGCGGCTGACGGCCGTGTCGTCGCTGGGCTACAGGTGCCGGAAGACGAGCGCCACCTGGTGCCGGCAGCGCTGGCCAAGATCGGTTACCCGTACTGGGATGAAACCGAAAACCCGGCCTACCGGCTATTCCTGGGTTGAGCGGCTAAGCTTGGCTAACCACCCAAGGACGTGACGACATGGAACACCTGACCACCCTCAAGACCCTGCACATCCTCGCCACCGCGTTGCTGCTTCTGGGGGCGCTGGGCCTGGCGATCTGGACTGTACGCGCCAGGCGCCAGGGCGATGCCGATGCCTACGGCAAGCTGCTGCGACGGCCGCTGGTGTTCGTCTGGGTGTTGATGGGCGTGTGCCTGTTGAGCATGCCATTCACCGGCTGGTGGCTGGTGCACCTGGTGGGCTGGCCGTTGGGGCAGACCTGGGTGCTGGCTTCCAGCGTCCTCTATACGGTAGGTGCGTTTTCCGCATGGTGGCTGCTGGTGCGCCTGAATCGGCTGCGCAAGGCTGAGGTGGTGGGGTTGCGGTTTACCCTGGCCCTGGCGGTGTTCAGCGGGGTCTGCTTATTGTCCATTGCCGGCCTGATGGGCGCCAAACCGGTCTGAGCCGATGGGGCTGCTCGGCAGCCCCAACCCTTTCAATCCCGCAGGGATATCACCGGCCAGCCGCGTCGTTCTGCCTCGGCCTGCAGGTTAGGGTCCGGGTCCACCGCCACCGCGTGCGTTACCCGCTCCAGCAATGGCAGGTCATTCATCGAGTCGCTGTAGAAATAGCTGTCTTCCAGGTCGAAGCCGTTCTCCAGCATCCAGCGCTCCAGCCGCGTCACCTTGCCTTCACGGAAACACGGTATATCGGTACTGCGCCCTGTGTAGCGGCCATCCTGCATTTCACATTCGGTCGCCAGCAGCACCCGCACGCCCAGGCGGCGGGCAATCGGTGCGGTGACGAAGCGGTTGGTGGCCGTGATGATCACCAGCTGGTCGCCGGCATCGCGGTGCTGCTGCAGCAAGGCCAGTGCCTTGGGCAGGATGATCGGCTCGATGCAGTCGCGCATGAAGTCGCGGTGCCATTGGTCAAGCTGCGCCGGCTCGGTCGCCGCGAGGATTTCCATGGAGAAGGCCAGGTAGGCCTGCAGGTCCAGGATGCCGTTCAGGTAATCCTGGTAGAAGGCGTCGTTGCGGCGTTTATAGGCGATGGGGTCCAGAATGCCCCGTTCGCACAAATAATCACCCCAGGCGTGGTCACTGTCGCCACCAAGGAGGGTATTGTCCAGGTCGAATAAAGCCAGGCGCATTGCGGTTACTCGCGTCAGCCATAGGGAAGGCCCGCAGAATACGGAGTTTTCACCTCGCTGCACATAAGCGTGGCGGGCGCGTTGCTGCCCTCGCAAGCTTTGTGGAACAATGCGGTGACATGCGTTTGCGAGGTTGCTGCCGTGATCGACCCGGATGGTTTTCGCCCAAATGTCGGGATCATTCTCACGAATGATGCCGGGCAGGTGCTATGGGCTCGGCGGATCAACCAGGATGCCTGGCAATTCCCTCAGGGTGGTATCAACCCTGACGAGACGCCGGAAGATGCCCTGTACCGCGAGCTGAACGAAGAAGTTGGCCTTGAACGCGATGATGTGGAAATTCTTGCCTGCACCCGCGGCTGGTTGCGTTATCGTTTACCCCAGCGTCTGGTACGTACCCACAGCCAACCGCTGTGTATCGGCCAGAAGCAGAAATGGTTTTTACTGCGCCTGGTGAGCAATGAGCAACGGGTGCGGATGGACCTGACCGGCAAGCCCGAATTCGATGGCTGGCGCTGGGTCAGCTATTGGTACCCGCTGGGCCAGGTGGTGACCTTCAAGCGTGAAGTGTATCGCCGCGCCCTGAAAGAGCTAGCACCGCGTCTTTTGACGCGCGACTGACGACGGAGTTCGACCCCGAGCCATGCTCAATACGCTGCGCAAGATCGTCCAGGAAGTGAACTCCGCCAAAGATCTCAAGACGGCGTTGGGTATCATTGTCTTGCGCGTCAAGGAGGCCATGGGCAGCCAGGTCTGCTCGGTCTACCTGCTCGACCCGGAAACCAACCGCTTCGTGCTGATGGCCAGCGAAGGCCTCAACAAGCGTTCCATCGGCAAGGTCAGCATGGCCCCCAACGAAGGCCTGGTTGGTCTGGTCGGTACCCGGGAAGAGCCGCTGAACCTGGAAAACGCTGCCGATCACCCGCGTTACCGCTACTTCGCTGAAACGGGCGAGGAGCGTTTCGCGTCCTTCCTCGGTGCACCGATCATCCACCACCGTCGTGTGGTCGGCGTACTGGTCATTCAGCAGAAAGAACGCCGCCAGTTCGATGAGGGTGAAGAAGCGTTCCTGGTCACCATGAGTGCCCAGCTCGCCGGGGTCATCGCCCACGCCGAGGCCACCGGCTCGATTCGCGGCTTGGGCCGCCAGGGCAAGGGCATCCAGGAAGCGCGCTTCGTCGGCGTGCCAGGCTCGCCGGGTGCTGCCGTCGGGCGTGCCGTGGTCATGTTGCCGCCGGCCGACCTTGAGGTGGTGCCAGACAAGACGGTCGAAGACATCGACGCTGAACTCAAGCTGTTCAACAACGCCCTCGAAGGCGTGCGTGCCGATATGCGCAAGCTGTCGGCGAAGCTGGCCACCCAGCTGCGCCCTGAAGAACGCGCGCTGTTCGACGTGTACCTGATGATGCTGGAGGATGCAGCCCTTGGCGGTGAGGTGACTGACGTCATCAAGACCGGCCAGTGGGCCCAGGGCGCCCTGCGCCAGGTGGTAGGCGAGCACGTCAACCGCTTCGAACTGATGGACGACGACTACCTGCGTGAGCGCGCCTCGGACGTCAAAGACCTCGGCCGCCGTCTGCTGGCCTACCTCCAGCAAGCCCGTTCGCAATCGCTGGTGTATGCCGACAACACCATTCTGGTCAGCGAGGAGCTGACCCCGGCGATGCTCGGTGAGGTGCCCGAAGGCAAGCTGGTGGGCCTGGTCTCGGTGCTGGGCTCGGGCAACTCCCACGTCGCCATCCTGGCCCGTGCCATGGGTATCCCGACGGTGATGGGCCTGGTCGACCTGCCGTATTCCAAGGTCGACGGTATCGAGCTGATCGTCGATGGCTATAAGGGCGAGGTGTTCACCAACCCCAGCGATGTGCTGCGCAAGCAATACAGCGAGGTGGTCGAAGAAGAGCGTCAGCTGGCCCAGGGCCTGGATGCGCTGCGCGAACTGCCTTGCGTCACCCCGGACGGTCATCGCATGCCGCTGTGGGTCAACACCGGCCTGCTTGCCGACGTGGCCCGTGCCCAGCAGCGGGGCGCCGAAGGGGTGGGGCTGTACCGCACAGAAGTGCCGTTCATGATCAACCAGCGCTTCCCCAGCGAAAAAGAGCAGCTGGCCATCTATCGCGAGCAGTTGGCGGCGTTTCACCCGCTGCCGGTGACCATGCGTACCCTCGACATCGGCGGGGACAAGGCGCTGTCGTACTTCCCGATCAAGGAAGAAAACCCGTTCCTGGGCTGGCGCGGCATACGCGTGACGCTCGACCACCCGGAAATCTTCCTGGTCCAGACCCGCGCCATGCTCAAGGCCAGCGAAGGCCTGAACAACCTGCGCATTCTGCTGCCGATGATTTCCGGCATTCACGAACTCGAAGAAGCGCTGCACTTGATTCACCGCGCCTGGGGCGAGGTACGTGACGAAGGCACGGACGTGCCCATGCCACCTGTTGGCGTGATGGTCGAGATCCCGGCTGCGGTTTACCAGACCAAGGAGCTGGCGCGTCAGGTGGATTTCCTTTCCGTAGGCTCCAACGACCTGACCCAGTACCTGCTGGCGGTGGACCGCAACAACCCGCGGGTTGCCGACCTGTACGACTACTTGCACCCGGCAGTGCTGCAAGCCTTGAACACCGTGGTGCGTGATGCTCACGGCGAGGGCAAGCCCGTCAGTATCTGCGGCGAGATGGCCGGTGATCCGGCAGCTGCGGTGCTGCTGATGGCCATGGGCTTCGACAGCTTGTCGATGAACGCTACCAACCTGCCCAAGGTCAAGTGGATGCTGCGTCAGATCAACATGAGCAAGGCCAAGGAGCTGCTGGCCGATGCCCTGAGCCATGACAACCCGCAGGTTATCCACAGCTCGTTGCAATTGGCCCTGAAAAACCTGGGGCTGGCGCGGATGATCGGGCCAGAGGCCAACAAGACCCTCTGAATTCCAGGGCCGCTGTGCGGCCCCAGGGTCTCAGACCGAGAGCTCAACCTCCCCCAGGTGCCCACCAAACGGGCCGAAGCTGCGTTCTATCAGCCGTCTATTACCCTGATCATCCACGATCAGCACCGTACTGGCGCGTGTCCCATAGTTTTGGCTGGCAATGAACACACTCGACAGCAGCTTCTCGGTCGCCACGCCCACGCCAGTTTCCGGCAGGTCTGCTTCAGGCGCCGTCTCACCATCGGCCAGCAACCCCATCAAACCCTGCGGGGCCGCTGAATCCAGTACCCGTGCCAGCCCCTGGCGCGCCTTGATCAGCTTCGGCCATGGCGTGTCCAGCCCGGCATTGGAAAGCCCATAGACCCCAGCCGCCAGCAAGCGCGGCGCCGCGTCTCGGGCGTGCAGAAACCCCAGGCGCGCCCCATCGCCTACCAGCAGGTTGAACCCCGAGTACTGTTGGCTGCGGCTGGCGACCTGGTCCAGGTATGCCTCGACCCCAAGTTCACCTTGCAGGTAGGCCGCCACCAGCTCGCCGCGCGAGCGGGGGCCCAATGGCTGCCCGGGGTCGCGAATATTGGTCAGCGCAGCGAACCGCCCCTGCGGCCCCACGCCCAGCCAGGTACCACCGGCCTCCAGGTCACGCCCGGCATATACGCCGGGCGCATCTTCCCAGGGTGCCAGCGCCTGAGTGGGGCGGGCATAGAACTCGTCGCGGTTGGCCGCCACGATCAGCGGCAAGGCATGCCCTGGCCGCCAGGCGAATACGATCAGGCACATAGGTTGGGCCTCTGCGTTTTTTGCCACTGTACCCACAGCGGCGGTGCCGATCCATCCTGTCACAGAGTTCACTAGAGCCCCGAGCCCGGCTTCCGTTACCATGCCGGATTGTTTTTTCGGGGACGACGAATGGAGTTCGCACTCTATCTGCTTCTGGGCGCCTGTGCCGGTGTGCTGGCCGGGCTGTTCGGCGTGGGCGGTGGCATCATCATCGTGCCGGTGCTCGTGTTCAGCTTCACCTTGCAGGGTTTCGACGCTTCGGTGCTCACTCACCTGGCAGTCGGTACCTCGCTGGCCACCATCGTCTTCACTTCGATCAACGCCGTGCTCGAGCACCATCGCCGGGGTGCGGTGCAGTGGCCGGTCTTCGCCTGGATGACCGTGGGTATCTTGCTGGGCGCCGGGGTGGGCGCCAAGACGGCTTCGCTTATCCAGGGCCCGCTGTTGCAGAAGATCATCGGCGTATTCGCCCTGATCATTGCCGCGCAGATGGCACTGGAGCTCAAGCCCAAGGCCAGCCGCGGCATTCCCGGCAAGCCCGCGCTCATCGGCGCCGGTGGCGTGATCGGTTGGGCCTCGGCAATCTTCGGGATCGGCGGTGGTTCGTTGACCGTGCCATTCCTGACCTGGCGCAGCCTGCCGATGCAGCAGGCGGTCGCCACGTCTTCGGCCTGCGGCCTGCCGATTGCCGTGGCCAGCGCCCTGAGTTTCATGTGGCTGGGTTGGCACGATGAGCATCTGCCCGCCCATAGCGTGGGCTTCGTGTACTTGCCAGCGCTGGTCGGCATTGCCGTGACCAGCATGTTTTTCGCCCGCTTCGGCGCGCGGCTGGCGCACAAGTTGTCGCCCCGTCTGCTCAAGCGTTTGTTCGCCGCGCTGCTGTTTTGCGTAGGTCTGAGCTTTTTGATTTGAAACCAGAGGAATATCCATGCTGCCTTACCCGCAGATAGACCCCGTGGCCGTTGCGCTCGGGCCGCTGAAAATCCATTGGTACGGCCTGATGTACCTGATCGGCATTGGTGGCGCCTGGCTGCTCGCCTCGCGCCGGCTCAACCGTTTCGACCCCACCTGGTCGCGTGAAAAGCTCTCGGACCTGGTGTTCTGGTTGTCGATGGGGGTCATCGTCGGCGGGCGCTTGGGTTATGTGCTGTTCTACGACCTGCACGCCTACCTGGCCAACCCGACGTTGATCTTCGAGGTATGGAAGGGTGGCATGTCGTTCCACGGCGGCTTCATCGGTGTGATGCTGGCCGCCTTGTGGTTCGGCAAGCGCAACAACAAGTCGTTCTTCGAGCTGATGGACTTCGTCGCACCGCTGGTGCCGATTGGCCTGGGCGCAGGGCGTATCGGCAACTTCATCAACGCCGAACTGTGGGGCAAACCGACCGATGTGCCGTGGGCGATGATCTTCCCGCCGTTCAGCGACCCGGCCCAGCTGCCGCGCCACCCATCGCAGCTGTACCAGTTCGCCCTGGAAGGCGTGGCGTTGTTCGCCATCCTCTGGCTGTTCTCACGCAAGCCACGCCCAACCATGGCGGTGTCTGGGATGTTCGCGCTGTTCTACGGCATCTTCCGCTTCGTCGTCGAATTCGTCCGCGTGCCGGATGCCCAACTGGGCTACATTGCCTGGGGCTGGCTGACCATGGGTCAGATACTCTGCATCCCGATGATTCTGGCCGGCCTCGGATTGATCTGGTGGGCTTATAATCGCAAACCCACGGCGAAACCCGCCATCTGATTCCCAACGGCAGGGGCGATCCCCCTGCCGTTATTGTTACAGGTAAGCCATGAAACAGTATCTGGACCTGGTCCGTGACGTCATCGAAAACGGCACTCTGCAGGAAAACCGCACGGGCATCCGTACCATCAGCCTGCCGGGCGCCATGCTGCGCTTCGATCTGCAAAAGGGCTTTCCTGCCATCACCACGCGCAAGCTGGCATTCAAGTCCGCCATCGGCGAGATGGTCGGTTTCCTGCGTGGCGTGAAGAACGCGGGTGAATTCCGTGAGCTGGGCTGCAAGGTGTGGGATCAGAACGCCAACGAGAACGCCCAGTGGCTGGCCAACCCGTTCCGCCAGGGCCATGACGACCTCGGCGAGATCTACGGTGTGCAGTGGCGCCAGTGGCCGGGTTACAAGCGCATCCCGCTGAGCAATCCGGCTGCGATCGAAATGGCCGAACAAGCCGGCTTTCGCAGGATTGCCCAGGACGAAGAAGATGGCCAGGCGTTCGTCGTCCTGTACAAGGCCATCGACCAGGTGCGTCAGTGCCTGGACACCATCGCCAACGACCCGGGCAGCCGCCGCATCCTGTTCCACGGCTGGAACTGCGCGCAGCTGGACGAAATGGCGCTGCCGCCCTGCCATCTGCTGTACCAGTTCCACCCGAATGTGCAGACCAGGGAAATCTCACTGACGCTGTACATCCGCTCCAACGACTTGGGCCTGGGCACGCCGTTCAACCTCACCGAAGGTGCGGCGCTGCTGTCGCTGTTCGGCCGCCTGACCGGTTACACGCCGCGCTGGTTCACGTACTTCATTGGCGATGCCCATGTGTACGAAAACCATCTGGACATGCTCAATGAGCAACTCAAGCGTGAACCGCTGCAAGCGCCGAAGCTGGTGATCAGCGACCGCGTGCCTGCCTTTGCCGAGACGGGCAAGTATGAGCCTGAGTGGCTGGAGAAGATCGAACCGAGCGATTTCAGCTTGGAAGGCTATGAGCACCATGCACCGATGACGGCGCCGATGGCGGTCTGATTAACGCGAATGCCGAGGGCTGCACAGCAGCCCCACGGCGTCAATGCCCGTGGCTACGCCCCACGTGCGAATGCTCAGAATCTGGCACGGATACACCCCCGTTCACTTCCAAACGCTGCAAGATCGCGCATTCCTCTCCCTGCTCACTGCACCGCCTGCGTAATTCCACCAGTTGCTCCTGCAATGCCACCAGTCCATCGATCCGCGCCTGCACGTGTTCGATATGTTCGTCGATCAACGCATTCACGCTGCCACATGAACCCGTCGGGCTGTCACGCAGGCGCAAAAGGCTGCGGATCTCGTCCAGGGTCATGTCCAAGGTGCGGCAGTTGCGGATGAAGGTAAGCCGCTCGACATGGGCTTGGGTATACAACCGGTAATTACCGTCGGAACGTGCAGGCTCCGGCAGCAGCTGTTCACGCTCGTAATAACGGATGGTCTCCACTGCACAGTCGGTGGCTTTGGCCAGTTCTCCGATTTTCATGGCGAATCTCCAACAGGTGGCTTGACCCTATAGTGGCTACAGGGTGTTCACTTGGCAACAGGTGCTCACTAAGGATGACCCCATGAACCAGCCTGTCAGCCACGAACACGTGCATGACCATGACCACGTCAACGCCAGTAAACGCCATTGCCACGACGCCCATGCACACAGTTGCTGCGGGTCCCGTGCGGCACCTGCGTTCGTGCAACTGAGCGAAAAGGCCAGTGGTCAGGCCCGGCTCAGCCGTTTTCGCATACAAGCCATGGACTGCCCGACAGAACAGACCCTGATCCAGGACAAGCTCGGCAAGCTGGCCGGCATCGAGCAGCTGGAGTTCAACCTGATCAACCGCGTACTGGGCGTGCGCCATACCCTGGAGGGCACTACTGAGATCGAGCGGGCCATCGAAAGCCTGGGTATGAAGGCAGAACCGCTGGCTGCAGAGGATGAGGGGGGCGCCTTTGCGCCAGCCAAGACTCGCTGGTGGCCATTGGCATTGTCCGGCGTCGCGGCGATCGCCGCCGAAATAATCCATTTCAGCGCCTTGGCGCCTGAGTGGGTGGTAGCCGCGCTGGCGCTGGCCGCGATCCTTGGCTGTGGCCTGGGCACCTACAAGAAGGGCTGGATTGCCCTGAAGAACCGCAACCTGAACATCAACGCGCTGATGAGCATTGCCGTGACCGGTGCCGTGCTGATCGGCCAATGGCCTGAGGCGGCCATGGTCATGGTGCTGTTCACCCTCGCCGAACTGATCGAGGCGCGTTCACTTGACCGTGCGCGCCATGCCATCAGTGGCCTGATGCAGCTTACGCCGGACATGGCCACGGTGCAGCAGGCTGACGGCCAATGGCGTGAGGCGCAGGTGCGCGATGTGGCGATCGGTGCCCTCGTGCGAGTACGCCCCGGTGAGCGTATCGGCCTGGACGGGGAGGTGGTCAGTGGGCAATCCAGCGTCGATCAGGCGCCGATCACCGGCGAGAGCCTGCCTGTGGAAAAGGCCCCTGGCGACAAGTTGTTCGCCGGTACCATCAACCAGGCCGGCGCGCTCGAGTACCGGGTAACGGCCGTGGCGGGGCATTCCACATTGGCCCGTATCGTCAAGGCCGTGGAGGAGGCGCAGGGCGCCCGCGCGCCTACTCAACGTTTCGTCGATACCTTCTCGCGCATCTACACACCTGTGGTTTTCGCCCTGGCTTTGGCCGTAGCGCTCCTCCCGCCGCTGCTGATGGCCGGCGCCTGGTTCGACTGGGTCTACCGCGCTTTGGTGCTGCTGGTGGTGGCCTGCCCCTGTGCCTTGGTGATTTCCACGCCGGTGACCATAGTAAGTGGCCTGGCGGCTGCGGCGCGCAAGGGGATCCTGATCAAAGGTGGCGTGTACCTGGAGGGGGGGCGCAAGCTGGATTTCCTGGCCCTGGACAAAACCGGCACCCTTACCCACGGCAAACCGGTGCAGACCGATACCAAGGTGCTCGACCCCTTGTTCGAAGGCCGCGCCCAGGCACTGGCGGCAAGCCTGGCCGAGCGCTCAGACCACCCGGTATCGGCTGCCATCGCCCAGTTCGCCAGGGCGCAGGGGCTTGAACTGAGGGAGGTCAGCGGGTTCGCTACGTTGGCCGGGCGGGGTGTGCGCGGTGTTATCGATGGCGAAACCTATCACCTGGGTAACCATCGTTTGGTCGAAGAGCTGGGCCTCTGCTCACCGCAGCTCGAAGCGCAGCTGGACCAACTCGAGCGTCAAGGCAAGACGGTGGTGCTGTTGCTCGACCGCTCTGGCCCGTTGGCGCTGTTCGCCGTTGCCGACACGGTCAAGGACAGCAGCCGCGAGGCCATCGCCGACTTGCATGCGCTTGGCATCAAGACAGTCATGCTGACCGGCGACAATCCTCACACTGCCCAGGCCATCGCTGCCCAGGTCGGTATCGACCGCGCCGAAGGCAACCTGCTCCCTGCCGACAAACTGAGCACGATCGAGCAGCTCTACGCCCAGGGGCACCGGGTTGGCATGGTCGGTGATGGCATCAACGATGCGCCGGCGCTGGCCCGCGCCGAGATCGGTTTTGCCATGGCGGCTGCCGGTACCGACACCGCCATCGAGACCGCCGATGTGGCACTGATGGATGACGACTTGCGCAAAATCCCGGCCTTCGTCAGGCTGTCGCGGCAAAGTGCGGCGATACTGAAACAGAACATCGTTCTGGCGTTAGGTATCAAGGCCATCTTCCTGGCGTTCACCTTTGCCGGCATGGCCACGTTGTGGATGGCAGTGTTCGCCGACATGGGCGTAAGCCTGCTGGTGGTGTTCAACGGTCTGCGCCTGTTGCGCAAGTAGCAGCGGCAAGCTGCAAGCTGCAAGCGGCAAGCTGATCGAGGTGGAATCGAGATCTATGAAACTACACAGTACTGCCTTAGCTTGCGGCTTGCAGCTTGGCGCTTGCAGCTGCGGAGCCCGCCGCTGCGGAGCCCCGCAATGCTGAGTGCCGAGCTCAAAGCCTTCTACATGGTGGCCCGCCTGGGCAGCATCACCCTGGCGGCGAAGAAGCTTGGCCTGAGCCAGCCGACGGTGACCACCCAGATCCGCAACCTCGAAAGCCAGTACGCGGTGGAGCTGTTCTACCGCGGCGGGCGGCGCCTGGTGCTGAGCGAAGAGGGCGTGCGCCTGCTGCCGATGGTCAAGGCGCTGCTGCAACAGGAAGCCGACATCGAGTTCGAACTGCGCAACAGCGGCCATGCCCAAGGCAACCTGCGCATCGCTGCCACCGCGCCGTATTACATCCTCGATCTGGTGAAGATTTTCCGTGAGCGCTTGCCACAGGTGGGCGTGGCCGTGGAGATCGGCAATTCGCAGCAAGTGCTGGAAATGCTGGAAGACTACCGCGTCGATCTCGCCGCCTCCTCACAGTTGCTGGAAGATGCGCGCCTGGTCAGGCGGGTGCTGGGTACCGATCCGCTGGTAGTGGCGGTGCACCGCAATCACCCGCTTGCGCACCGTCAGGTGGTCTCGATCGAGGTGGTGGCAGGGCAATGCCTGCTGATGCGCGAAAAAGGCTCGACCACGCGCAAGCTCACCGAAGAAATGATGCAAGGCGCTGGGGTGAAGGCCGAAGCGGTGCTGGAAATCGGCAGCCGCGAGTCGATCCGTGAGGCGGTGCTGCGTAATATCGGCATCAGCGTGATTGCCCGGCACGAGGTGCCGCACAATCCGGAGCTGCGGGTGCTGACCCTGGAAGACGCGCCGGTGATGCACGAGTACCTGTATTGCCTGAAAGAAAGACGCCAGGCCCGCTTGCCGGCAGCCTTCCTCGGGGTAGCGCAGGAAGTGGTGGGGTCGCAGTTCTAGCCAGCAACGCCACTACAAAATCTGCCTATACCACTATCGCCCGCTTTTGCCTCACCGCCACAGAACCTTCGCACAGCCTTCCTAGCATGGCCACATCTGCTCGATGAGGTTTTGCCATGAACCACGCCACCCCGGGCGCACACATGAAAGTGCGCGGTATTCACAAGCGCTTCGGCGCCTTCACGGCGCTGAACGATGTCTCCCTTGACATCGCTGCGGGCGAACTGGTCTGCCTGCTCGGCCCCTCGGGCTGTGGCAAGACCACGCTGCTGCGCTGCATCGCCGGCCTCGAGCGCCAGGACCGTGGCGAGCTGTTCATTGGCGAGCGTGACATCTCCGAACTGCCGCCACAGGCGCGTGATTACGGCATCCTGTTCCAGTCCTACGCGCTGTTCCCCAACCTCACCGTCGAAGCCAACATCGCCTACGGGCTGACCGGCAGCGGCCGGGATGCAAGCCGCCAGCGTGTGGGCCAGATGCTTGAACTGGTCGGCCTGACCGGCAGCGAAAAGAAATACCCCGGCCAGCTATCCGGCGGCCAGCAGCAGCGCGTGGCCCTGGCCCGTGCGTTGGCGCCGTCGCCTTCGCTGTTGTTGCTCGATGAGCCGATGTCGGCTCTGGACGCGCGAGTGCGTGAGCACCTGTGCACCGAATTGCGCCAGCTGCAGCGCCAATTGGGCATCACCACCCTGATGGTCACCCACAACCAGGACGAAGCCATGCTGATGGCTGACCGCATTGCGGTGATGAACAACGGCCAGGTCGAGCAGTACGCCACGCCGCAGGAAATCTACGATCATCCCGCCACACCGTTTGTCGCCGAATTCGTCGGCCAGGGCAACTGGCTGCCGTTCCAGCGCACGGGCGACAGCTCCGCCCAGGTCGGCGGCATCAGCATGCGTCTGGCATCGGGGGCGCCGCGAGCCAGCAGTGGCCGGTTGTTCTGCCGCCCGGAGGCGATCACCGTCAACCCGGTGGTGCATGAGGAAAACCTGTTCCCGGCCAAGGTCCGCGAGATCACCTTCCTCGGCAACCGCTGCCGCATGAGCTTCGAGCTCCAGGCCTTGCCGGGCCACGCCCTGCTCGCCGAGCTGGCGCCAGAAGCCATGCCGCGTCTGGGCTCGCAGGACATCTGGGTGGCGCTGCCGCCGCAGAGCCTGCAGGTGTTTGCCTGAGATGGGCGCGTCAATGTCGCTGCCGCTCACCCAGGCCAAGCGCGGTGATGTCGCCTTGGGGGACCGCCTGTTCGTCGTCGGTGGCAAAAGCCTGCTGCTGGTCATGCTGCTGCTTGCGGTGCTGATGCCATTGCTGGCGATCTTCTGGCGTGGCTTCAGTGGCGATGCCGGCCAGGGCGGTGGCCTGCACGCGGCCCGTGAGCTGTTCGCCAGCGAGAATTTCCACTGGCTGCTCGGTAACAGCCTGTCGGTGGCCCTGACCGTTGCCGCGATCGTGATCCCGCTGGCCTACCTGTTCGCTTACGCCCTGCAACGCACGCTGATCCCGGCCAAGGGCCTGTGGCGGGGGATTTCGCTGTTGCCGTTACTGGCGCCTTCCA
The DNA here is from genome assembly GCF_044748705.1 of Pseudomonas sp. NPDC089758. Taxonomy (NCBI): domain Bacteria; kingdom Pseudomonadati; phylum Pseudomonadota; class Gammaproteobacteria; order Pseudomonadales; family Pseudomonadaceae; genus Pseudomonas; species Pseudomonas sp. NPDC089758. Next base: position 128,117 of record NZ_JBIVGN010000015.1, on the reverse strand, counting down.
TGCTGCCAGCCATTGCCCTGGTGTATCTGTTCGGCAACCAGGGCCTGCTGCGTGGGCTGCTCAGCGACAATATCTATGGCTTCTGGGGCATCGTCCTGGGTGAGGCCATCTACACCTTCCCGCATGCGCTGATGATTCTGCTTTCGGCCTTGTCGCTGGCCGATGCGCGGCTGTTCGACGCTGCTTCCAGCATGGGCGCCGGGTCATGGCGGGCGTTTTGCAGCATCACCTGGCCGGCCACGCGCCAGGCCGTGTTCGCGGCCTTCTGCCTGGTGTTCACCCTGACCATCACCGATTTCGGTGTGCCGGTGGTTGTCGGTGGCGACTACCAGGTGCTGGCACTGGAGGCTTACAAAGCGGTCGTAGGCCAGCAGCAATTTGGCCGGGGTGCGTTGATCGGCATGGTGCTGCTGGTGCCGGCATTGCTCAGCTTCGCGGTGGACGCCTGGCTGCGTCGTCGCCAGGGCGAGTCCATGAACGGCCGCGCCCAGGTGTTCGAGCCCAAGCCGTCGCGCGGCCGCGATGCCTGCTACCTGGCCATCGTCGTGCTGGTGTGTGTGGCGCTGGTGGGGGTGATCGGCATGGCGGTGTACTCGTCGCTGGTGACCTTCTGGCCCTACAACATGACCCTGTCGTTCAAGCATTACATGTTCGAGGACACCGCAGGGGGCGGCTGGCTGGCGTATCGCAACAGCGTGACCATGGCCCTCGGCACCGCCCTGATCGGCAGCATCGTGATCTTCGCCGGTGCCTACCTGATGGAGAAAACCCCGGGGCAGCGCCTGCTCAATCAGGCACTGCGCCTGCTCAGCTTCATCCCCATGGCGGTGCCGGGGCTGGTGCTGGGCCTGGGTTACGTCTTCTTCTTCAACCTCAATGGCAACCCACTGCACGTGTTCTACGGCGGCATGGGGCTGTTGGTGGTATGCACCATCGCCCATTACCTGACCACCGCGCAGATGACCGCCACTACCGCGCTACGCCAGCTCGATGGCGAGTTCGAGGCCGCCGCGCTGTCGCTCAAGGCGCCGCTGTACAAGCACTTCGTGCGGGTCACCGTGCCGATCTGCCTGCCTGCGCTGCTGGACATCATCCGCTACCTGTTCGTCTCGGCGATGACCACCGTTTCGGCGGCGATCTTCCTGTATAGCCCGGACACCATCCTCGCCGCCGTCGCCGTGCTGAACATGGACGATGCCGGCAACGTGGGTGGCGCTGCCGCCATGTCGACCTTGATCCTGCTGACCAGCGCCGCTGCATCCCTGCTGCTGGCCGGTGCTTCCCGCGGCCTGCTGCGCCGCTCCCAGGCCTGGCGCCAGCGCGCGCCTGGCCATTGACCGACTGCCCACTCTGATAGGAACCGCATCATGTTCAAGCCCCTTGCACTTGCCGCTGCCGTATCCGCTGTATTCAGCCTGCAGGCCTCGGCCGCCAGCACGCAGCTGACCGTCTACACCGCCCTGGAAGCCGAGCAGCTCAGGAGCTACAAGCAGGCCTTCGAAAAGGCCAACCCGGACATCGAGATCAAGTGGGTGCGTGACTCCACCGGCATCATCACCGCCAAGCTGCTGGCCGAGAAAGACCGCCCGCAGGCCGATGCGGTGTGGGGGCTGGCGGCTTCGAGCCTGGCCATCCTCGACCAGAACGGCATGCTCGAAGCCTATGCACCGAAAGATCTGGGCACGATCTCCGCGAACTACCGTGACGCCGCCAACCCGCCAGCCTGGGTCGGCATGGACGTTTGGGCCGCGACGATCTGCTTCAACACCATCGAGGCTCAGAAGCAGGGCCTGAGCAAGCCGGTGAGCTGGCAGGACCTGACCAAGCCGGAGTACAAGGGCAAGATCGTGATGCCGAACCCGGCGTCGTCCGGTACCGGCTTCCTGGATGTGAGCGCGTGGCTGCAGACCTTTGGCGAGCCGCAAGGCTGGGCTTACATGGACGCGCTGCACCAGAACATCGGCCAGTACGTCCATTCCGGCTCCAAGCCGTGCAAGCTGGCAGCGGCGGGCGAATTCCCGATCGGTATATCGTTCGAATACCCGGCCGTGCAGCTCAAGCGCCAGGGCGCACCTCTGGACATCGTCCTGCCGAAAGAAGGGCTAGGCTGGGAAATCGAGGCGACCGCGCTGATCAAGGGCTCGCCAAAGGTTGAAGCCGCCAAGCGTCTGGCCGACTTCTCGGCAAGCCCGGCGGCGATGGAGCTGTACAAGGAGAACTTCGCCGTGCTCGCCGCACCAGGCATTGCCAAACCGCAGACCGAACTCCCGGCCGACTATGAACAGCGCCTGATCAAGAACGACTTTGCCTGGGCCTCGAAGAACCGTGACCAGATCCTGGCCGAGTGGCGCAAGCGCTATGATGGCAAGTCGGAGAAAGTAGCGCAGCAGTAACCCGAGGAAGCCATTGGATGACCACGCCAGTCCAGATTATCGACAACACGTTTGCCCTGTATGACCGCCACGGCAGCGACGACTACATCGGCGAAGCCATCACCCAGCTGGAGCACATGTCCCAGGCTGCGCAATTGGCCATGGAAGAAGGCTTCGACGACGACGTGGTGCTGGCCGCGTTCTTCCACGATATTGGCCACCTGTGTGGCGGTGAAGGCGACATGGGCGGTTATGGCGTGGTCAGCCACGAGCGCATCGGCGCTGAATACCTGCGCCGTTGCGGTTTTGGCGAGCGCATGGCGCGGCTGGTGGAGTATCACGTCGAGGCCAAGCGTTATCTGACGCTGCGCAAGCCGGGTTATTACACCCTGCTGAGCGAGGCCAGTCGGCGGACGCTTGAATATCAGGGGGGCGTGATGACTGAAGCGCAGGCGGATGCCTTTGAGCGGGATCCGCTGTTCAGCGTGAGTTTGCGCATGCGGGAATGGGATGAGCGGGCCAAGGAGGTTGGCGTGCCAGTGATTGATCTGGCGGCATTGAAACGCAAGGCGTTGGCGTTGCTTCAAATGGATGCTGCCTGAGCGGGCCTCTCTACGGGGCAAGCCTGCGAATAGGGCCTGCCAGGCAGCCTCAAATCTGCAAAACCAGCGCCTCCAGCTGCTCCTGCCGCTCAGGCTGATTCACCCGCGCCCCAGCGTTGAGCGTGGACCACTGCGGATGTGCCCTGGCCTTGCTCAAGGCCTCGGGCAGCTTGCCTTCGCGCCACGCCTTTTCATCCAGCTCACCGAGGCGAATGCTGTTCTGCGCCGCATGCCCGCGGCTGTCCAGCGCAACCATCAGCTGCTGCTGACGCAACGCCAGCAAGCGCAGCACGGTATCGTCCACGGTCAGTTCGCGCTGGCCCTTCAACTTCCCCAGCAATCTAGCGCCATAATTGCGCGCAGTCTGCAGCGCGCCCCCGGCAATGGCGCCGGCCAGTGCTGCAGCACCTAGCGTGATACCACCGACCAGCAAATCAACGCCTGCACCGGCCGCGGCGCCCGCCGCCACGCCGCTGCCCAGACGCACGCCGAGCAACTTCAGGGTTTCGGGGTTGAACAAGTCATCGCCCCAGCGCCCATCCAGCAACGGCAGGTCCCCGGCATTGGCATCCTCGCGGCGAAACGCATAGAGCTTGAGCAACGCCTCTACACAACGCTGCTCACGTTGGCGTACCTCCTGGCGCAGCGCTTCGATAGCCTTGGCCTCGGCTGCCGGCTCGGCTGCAACGCTGCGCCGGCAAGCGGCGCAGTCCAGCAGCAACTCGGCGATCAGCCGCTTGCCGCTTTGCTGGCGATGGAGGCGCTGCGCCTGTTGGTCGTCGATCAACCGCTGCAGCGCCGGGCGGGCGTCCTCCAGCAGCAAGGCCAGGCTTTCGTAAAGGCGACGCTCGCCGTCTTCCGGGGGCGCCACGCTGTCGAACCGCACCAGCGCATGCAGGCCCAGGCGGGCCAGGGCATCACGCCATTCGGGTTCACGATGCTGGCTGCTGGCGACGAAGTTGAGCACCGGCAACAGCGGTTTGCCGCAACTGGCCAGTACTTCCAGTTCATCGCGGTATTTGGCCAGCACCGGCTCGCGGGCGTCGATCACATACAGGCCGGCGTTGCTGGCCAGCAACTGGCGCAGCACCTTGGCCTCCTGCTCGAAGCGCTGGCGCGCCTCGCTGCCTTGCAGAAAGCGCTCCAGGCGTGCCGGGCCGTCGAGGCGCTCGCCCGGGCGCTCCAGGCGCTCCAGGTAATCGAGCAGGGCGATGGCATCTTCCAGGCCCGGGGTGTCGTAGAGTTCGAGCAGCGCTTGGCCGTCCACCGACAGGCGTGCGCCTTCGACGTGGCGGGTAGTGCTTGGGCGATGGGACACCTCGCCGAAGCCTACATCGCGGGTAAGCGTGCGCAGCAACGAGGTCTTGCCGACATTGGTGTGGCCGACCACGGCCAGTTTCAGCGGCTCAGTCATGGCCATGCTCTAGCCAGGTCAGCGGTGAGGTGTCAGCGTGAGGCAGGCCGAGGCGCTCCAGTGCTTCGTGCCAGTCGCCCAGGCGCTCGGCGTCCAGGGCCTGGCCGGGTGCCGCCTGCAGCAACCAGATGCGCGTGGCCCCGGCATTGCGTGCCAGTTCGGCCAGCAGCGCGAGGCTGCCACGGTCCGGCGAACGGCGCGGGTCGCAGGCGATCGCCAGGCGCGCCGGGGGGAAGCGGCTGAGCTGTTCGAGCAGGCGGTTGCGCGACTCGCGGCTGTCGAGCACACCGGCGTCGGTCACGCCCTTGCTCAGGGCAGGGGGCCACGGGCGCTGGTCGTCCAGTTCCAGCCCGACCAACAGGGCGCCGCTGCTGCCGGAATCCAATTGGCCAGCCTGGAATTGGGGCAGGGATTGGGGCGCCGTATCTTGCACGCCGATACGTTCGCTGCGCGGCATCAACGCTTCACGCAGTTGCGCATAGCCGGGCAGGCTGAGGTCCAGGGCCAGGCGTTGGCGGCCCTGGCGCCAGCGCCACAGGCACAGCCCGGCCAGCAGCACACGGGGCAGCAGGCCATACACCAGCACCACGCCGAGCAGCCAGCTGGCCCACGCCTGGCGGGCGATGTCGAGGGCGGGCAGGGTGTCGCCGCTGAGGCGGATCATGCTCTCGTCCGGCACGGCGAAGCCGAGCAGCGAGGGCAGGGCGCCGAGGGCCTGGGTCAGGTTGACGAAGGGGTCGGCAGCGAGCAGCGTGGTCTCCCAGACGAAGCCATAGCGCCGTGTGGCGAGCAGTGCCAGCAACAGCGCCAGCGCGCTGAGCATGGCCAGCGCCCACAAGCTGTGGACCAGCAGGCCAAGCAGCCAGCGGTTCAGGCGCTGGCGTTGCAGCAGCACCAGCAGCGCCGGGGCCAGGTGCGCGGCCTTGGCATCGCGGGCGAAGCGTTCGCTCAGCCACAACCACAGCCGCCCGAGGTTGGCGCCGTGTTCGCCGCTTAGCACCAGGCCTGCAGCCCATCCCAGCAGCATCAGCAGGTTCAGCCCGAGCAGACTGCCCAGGGCCCAGAATACGTTGACCGGGCGTTGCCCGTCGCCCAAGGCGGCAAAGGCCATGCCGGCGCCACTGACGACGGCCAGCAGCGTCAACGCCAGCAGCGCCAGGCGTGCGCCTTGCTTCCAGCGCTGCAAGGCGGTGCTGATGCCATCGCGTTCCGCCAGGAACATTGCGCGTGCTTCGATGCGCGCGGCCAGGTCGCCCCCGTGCTGGCGGGCGTGGCGGTTGGCTTCCTGGTCTTCCAGGGGGCCGGCGTGTTCCTCGCGCAGGCGTATCGCTTCGGTGAGCCAGCGCTTGTCCAGTGGAGTCGGTCCAGTCACAAGGTCTTCCATTGCACGGTTCAGGGCGCAAGCATAACCCACTGCGGGTTTGCTATCCTCGCCGGCATGACTACCTCACTCCCTCTCAGCCTGATTGCGGCGCTCGCCGAGAACCGCGTGATCGGCATCGACAACTCCATGCCCTGGCACTTGCCGGGGGACTTCAAGTACTTCAAGGCCACCACCTTGGGCAAGCCGATCATCATGGGCCGCAAGACCTGGGATTCGCTCGGCCGGCCATTGCCAGGGCGCCTGAATCTGGTGGTCAGCCGCCAGCCGGGCCTGGTGCTGGCCGGCGCCGAAGTGTTCGCCTCGCTGGAAGATGCGCTGCTGCGCGCCGAACAGTGGGCACGTGAGCAAGGCGTCGATGAGCTGATGCTGATCGGCGGCGCGCAGTTGTATACCCAGGCGTTGGACAAAGGCCTGGTCAGCCGCATGTACCTGACCCGGGTGGAACTGGAGCCGCAAGGCGATGCCTGGTTCCCTGAGTTCGACAAGGGGCAATGGCGGCTGGCTTCGAGTGAGCCGCAGGCCGAACCGGACACGCCTGCTTATCACTTCGAGGTGTGGCACAAGCGTGGTTGAAAGGGGGGCTGCAGCAGCGGCCCCCCTTCATTTCAGGAGTGGCTCAGCTCGGCGTGCTCATCGCCGGCCAGCACATCCTTGTCGGTTTCTTTGAGCAGTTGGCTGGTCACCACGCCCGCCGTCATCGACCCGTTCACGTTCAGCGCCGTGCGGCCCATGTCGATCAGCGGCTCGACTGAAATCAGCAGCGCCACCAGTTCCACTGGCAGGCCCATGGCCGGCAGTACGATCAGCGCCGCGAAGGTCGCACCACCGCCCACACCGGCAACGCCCGCTGAGCTCAGGGTGACGATCGCCACCAGGGTCGCGACCCACAGCGGGTCGAACGTATCGATGCCTACGGCCGGGGCTACCATTACCGCCAACATGGCCGGGTACAGGCCGGCGCAGCCGTTCTGGCCGATGGTGGTGCCGAACGATGCGCTGAAGCTGGCGATCGACTGCGGCACGCCCAGGCGGCGGGTTTGCGCTTCGATGTTCAGCGGGATGCTGGCGGCGCTGGAGCGGCTGGTGAAGGCGAAGGTCAGCACTGGCCAGACCTTGCGGAAGAAGCGCAGCGGGCTGACGCCGGTGGCGGCGAGGATGATGCCGTGCACCACGAACATCAGGCCCAGGCCGATGTACGACACCACCACGAAGCTGCCCAGTTTGAGGATGTCATCCAGGTTGGAGCTGGCCACGACCTTGGTCATCAGCGCCAGCACGCCATAGGGGGTGAGCTTCATCACCACGCGCACCAGGCGCATCACCCAGGCTTGCAGGGTGTCGATGGCCGACAAGGCCCGCTGGCCCTTTTCGGCATCGTCCTTGATCAGCTGCAACGCGGCCAGCCCGACGAACACGGCGAAGATCACCACGCTGATGATCGAGGTCGGTTTGGCCCGCGCCAGGTCGCCTACCGGGTTACTGGGGATGAACGACAGCAGCAATTGCGGGATGTTGAGGTCGGCGACCTTGCCCGCGTAATCGCTGTGGATAAGGTGCATGCGTGCACTTTCCTGGGCACCGGCGACCAGGCCTTCGGCGCTCAGGCCGAACAGGTTGGTCAGGACGATGCCGATCAGCGCAGCGATGGCGGTGGTCAGCAGCAGGGTGCCGATGCTCAGCACGCTGATGCGGCCCAGTGAAGAGGCATTGTGCAGGCGGGCCACGGCGCTGAGGATCGAGGCGAAGATCAGCGGCATGACGATCATCTGCAGCAAGCCGACGTAGCCGTTGCCGACCAGGTCGAGCCAGCCGATGGTGGCTTTGAGGACCGGGTGGCCTGCACCGTAGATCGTGTGCAGCACCAAGCCGAAACCTACGCCCAGTGCCAGGCCCAGCAGGACTTTCTTGGCCAGGCTCCAGTCAGTGTGGCGAGTTTGCGCCAGGCCCAGCAGCAAGGCCAGGAACACCAGCAGGTTGAGAGACAGCGGCAGGTTCATTGAAGCTCCAGGAAAAAGCAGAAGAGGCATCGCCTCTGTGAGCGATTGCGAACGGAAATGCTAACAGCCTGAAAACAAACGAATTTATACCCAAAAGTAATTGGATTAGTCGTTTATGGAATAACAGGCTGTCGCTAATAGCAATGAACACGACGTTTACCATTGTGTGAACGTCGTAGTGAAAGGGGGCACGGGTGGATTGTTGGTCTAGTTTTTCCCGGTCACTTCAGGAGATTGATATATGAAGTTTGCTCCGAAAGCCTGGGCCATCGGTTTGTCCCTGCTGTTCAGTATCGAAAGCGGAGCCACCGAGCTCAAGCATTGGCCAGCCGAGGCGGCCAAGCAGCTCGACGCGATGATCGCCGCCAATGCCAATAAGGGCAATTACGCGGTGTTCGACATGGACAACACCAGCTACCGCTACGACCTTGAGGAAGCCTTGCTGCCGTTCATGGAGAACAAGGGCCTGCTGAGCCGTGAAAAGCTCGACCCTTCACTCAAGCTGATCCCGTTCAAAGACACCGCAGAGCACAAGGAAAGCCTGTTCAGTTATTACTACCGCCTGTGCGAAATCGACGACATGGTCTGCTACCCGTGGGTGGCTCAGGTGTTCTCGGGCTTCACACTGAAAGAGCTGAAAGTGCAGGTCGATGAGCTGATGGCGTCTGCCAAACCTGTCCCCAGCACCTACTTTGACGGTGACCAGGTAAAAGCCATCAAGGTGCAACCACCCAAGGTCTTCGCCGGCCAGGCCGAGCTTTACAACAAGCTGATGGAAAATGGCATCGAGGTGTATGTCATTTCGGCCGCCTCCGAAGAGCTGGTACGCATGGTGGCGTCCGACCCCAAGTATGGCTACAACGTGAAACCGCAGAACGTCATTGGCGTCAGCCTGCTGCTCAAGGACCGTACCAACGGCCACTTGACCACCGCACGCAAGCAGATCAGTGAAGGCAAGTATGATGCGACGGCCAACGCTGGCCTGGAACTGACCCCCTACCTATGGACGCCGGCGACATGGATGGCGGGCAAGCAAGCGGCGATCCTCACCTACATCGATGAGTGGAAGAAGCCGGTGCTGGTGGGGGGTGATACCCCGACCAGTGATGGCTACATGCAGTTTCATGGAGTGGACGTTGGCAAGGGCGGCATCCACCTGTGGATAAACCGCAAGGCCAAGTACATGGACCAGTTGAACGGGATGATCGCCAAAAACGCGGTGGCCCAGGCCAAGGCGGGGTTGCCGGTGACAGCAGACAAGAACTGGGTGGTGGTCACCCCGGAGCAGATTCAGTAGGCCATTGGGGCTGTGCAACGCCTCGCCGGCAGGCCAGCGCCCCATACCTGTGGGCGCTGGCTTGCCAGCGATGGGCCGCAGAGCGGCCCCAAATCGCTTGACTGACTCGTATCAGCGCTCAGGGCCTCACAGCCCTTCCAGCATCGCCTTGTTGCGCACCGCACCCTTGTCGGCACTGGTCGCCAGCAGGGCGTAGGCCTTCAGCGCGGTGGTCACCTTGCGTGGGCGCACTTCGGCCGGTTTCCAGCCTTTCTTGTCCTGCTCCACGCGGCGCGCAGCCAGCTCTTCATCGCTGACCTGCAGGTTGATCGAACGGTTGGGGATGTCGATCAATACCTTGTCGCCGTCACGTACCAGGCCGATCGCGCCGCCAGCAGCGGCCTCGGGCGAGGCGTGGCCGATCGACAGGCCCGAGGTACCACCCGAGAACCGGCCATCGGTGAGCAACGCACAGGCTTTACCCAGGCCTTTGGATTTCAGGTACGAAGTCGGGTAGAGCATTTCTTGCATGCCCGGGCCGCCTTTCGGGCCTTCATAGCGGATGATGACGATGTCACCGGCCTTCACTTCGTCGGCGAGGATGCCGCGCACGGCGCTGTCCTGGCTTTCGAAGATCTTGGCGTTGCCTTCGAACACATGGATCGACTCATCGACACCTGCGGTTTTCACCACGCAGCCGTCCAGGGCGATGTTGCCGTACAGCACGGCCAGGCCGCCTTCCTGTGAGTAGGCGTGTTCGAAGCTGCGAATGCAGCCGTTTTCACGGTCGTCGTCCAGGGTTTCCCAACGGGTCGACTGGCTGAAGGCCGTCTGGGTCGGGATACCCGCCGGGCCGGCTTTGAAGAAGGTGTGCACCGCTTCATCGTCGGTTTGGGTGATATCCCACTTGGCGATGGCTTCTTCCATGCTGCGGCTGTGAACCGTCGGCAGGTCGGTGTGCAGCAGGCCGCCACGGGCCAGCGAACCGAGGATGCTGAAGATGCCGCCGGCGCGGTGCACGTCTTCCATGTGGTACTTCTGGATGTTCGGCGCCACTTTGCACAGCTGCGGCACTTTGCGCGACAGGCGGTCGATGTCGCGCAGGTCGAACGCCACTTCGCCTTCCTGGGCTGCGGCCAGCAGGTGCAGGATGGTGTTGGTCGAGCCGCCCATGGCGATGTCGAGCATCATGGCGTTTTCGAACGCCTTGAAGTTGGCGATGCTGCGCGGCAGGACCGACTCGTCGTTCTCGCCGTAGTAGCGCTTGCACAGCTCGACGATGGTGCGCCCGGCAGTGAGGAACAACTGCTCGCGGTCGGCGTGGGTAGCCAGGGTCGAGCCGTTGCCCGGCAGGGCCAGGCCCAGGGCCTCGGTCAGGCAGTTCATCGAGTTGGCGGTGAACATGCCGGAGCACGAACCGCAGGTCGGGCAGGCGCTGCGCTCGTATTCGGCGACTTTTTCGTCGGACGCCGTGGAGTCCGCGGCGATGACCATGGCGTCGACCAAGTCCAGGCCGTGGCTGGCCAGTTTGGTCTTGCCGGCTTCCATCGGGCCACCGGAAACGAAGATCACCGGGATGTTCAGGCGCAGGGCAGCCATCAGCATGCCGGGGGTGATCTTGTCGCAGTTGGAGATGCACACGATGGCGTCGGCGCAGTGGGCGTTGACCATGTATTCCACGGCGTCGGCAATGATCTCGCGGCTTGGCAGCGAGTACAGCATGCCGTCGTGGCCCATGGCGATGCCGTCATCGACCGCGATCGTGTTGAATTCCTTGGCCACGCCACCGGCGCGTTCGATTTCGCGGGCGACCAGCTGGCCCAGGTCCTTCAGGTGCACGTGGCCCGGGACGAACTGGGTGAACGAGTTGGCGATGGCGATGATCGGTTTCTTGAAGTCTTCGTCCTTCATCCCGGTGGCGCGCCACAGGGCACGGGCGCCGGCCATGTTGCGGCCTTGGGTGGAAGTCTTGGAACGATAATCAGGCATGAAGCACTCCTGGCGGCTTAATCAGGTCACAAAAAGGGGAGTGAGCTTCTCTTTTCCTATGCGCCTCAGGCCGGTTGCCACTGGCACGGATGGGGCCGAAGACACTACGGGATCGCCGCGTGCTCGACCAGAGCTCATAAACCCGCCGGGGATGACTGGCGATGAATAGCCCGATTCTACACCGCTGGCGCGGTGAGGGAATGGCGATGTGTCTGGGCGGTGGTTCGGGAAGTGTGACCGGCACTTTGTAGGACCCATCCGAAAAGCCCGATGCGCTGCTGACAGGTACGTCCTGGCTGCTTATGATCCGCCGCGCCGCATGTGCGGCTTCACGAGACACTACCTCAATGGACCTTCCCAGTTTCAGTTCTTACAGAACCTGCAAATTGGCGCTGAGCGCGCCGTCGTCAGGGCTTGCGAAGGCTTGAGTCGATCAGGCTGAGGTTCGCGGGTGCCTGTGTCGGCGCCTGGAGAATCTCATGCAACACCCGTCCGATTTCGTCGTTTCCCCGCTCGACCTGCGTCAGGCTGCCCAGGCGCGGCGTGATGGCCTGCTTCATCCTGAAGGCTACGCCGAAGGCACTGCCGGCTACCTGATGACCAGCGAGTATTCGTGCCTGGATGCCGGCCTCACTGCCAGCCAGGCGATCGACATGCTGCGCCGTGAGGCTGCAGATGCCGAAACCATCTATCAGTCCTATGTGCTCGACGAGAGCCGCAACCTGCTGGGTACGCTTTCCCTGCGCGAGCTGATCCTTGCCGCGCCTGAACAGCCGATCGAGCAGCTCATGGTGCGCAAGGTCATCTACGTATTCACCTCGACCCGTCAGGAGGAAGTGGCGCGGTTGATCCGCGAGCACGACCTGCTGGCGCTGCCGGTGCTGGATCAGGCCGGCCGGCTGGTGGGCCTGGTGACCTGCGATGACGCACTCGATGTGGTTGTCGAAGAGGCTACCGAAGACTTCCACAAGGGCGCATCCATCACCAACCACGTGGGCAACCTCAGGGACGCCACTGTCAGCCTGCTGTACCGCAAGCGGGTGCTGTGGCTGGTGCTGCTGGTGTTTGGCAATCTGTTTTCGGGGGCAGGGATCGCGGCATTCGAGGAAACTATCGCCGCGCATATCGTCCTGGTGTTCTTCCTGCCCCTGTTGGTGGACAGCGGTGGCAACGCGGGCGCGCAATCGGCGACTTTGATGGTGCGTGGCCTGGCAACGGGCGAGGTGGTGATGCGCGACTGGTTGCGCATGCTGGCACGTGAATGCGCGGTGGCGCTGGCGCTGGGCGGCACCATGGCGGTGGCGGTGGCATCGCTGGGGGCGCTGCGCGGTGGGGCGGAGGTGGCCTTGATCGTTGCCAGCAGCATGCTGGTGATCGTCCTGCTAGGCAGCCTGATTGGCATGAGCCTGCCCTTCATGTTCACCAGGCTCAAGCTTGACCCGGCCACTGCCAGCGGGCCGCTGGTGACTTCGATCGCCGATGCGGCAGGGGTACTGGTGTACTTCGGTATCGCTTCTTACGTGCTCGGCATCTGAGGCACCCAGGGGCCGCAACGCGGCCCCTGGGCGTGAATCAGCTGTTGGGCAGCAGCCGGCAGGTAATGCTCTTGATGTAGCGGGTTTCAGCGATGGCCGGGTGAACCGGGTGGTCCGGGCCTTGGCCGCCGCGCTCGAGCATTTGCAGGTTGCGGTCCAAGTGGCGGGCGCTGGTCAGCAGGATGTTGTTCAGGTCGTCCTCGGGCAAATGCATCGAGCACGAGGCGCTGACCAGGATGCCATCCTTGGTCAGCATGCGCATGGCCTGTTCGTTGAGGCGGCGGTAAGCGGCTTCGCCGTTTTTCAGGTCTTTCTTGCGCTTGATGAACGCGGGTGGGTCGGCAATGATCACGTCGAAGCGCTCTTCTGCGGCCTTCAGCTCGCGCAGTGCCTCGAATACGTCGCCTTCGATGCAGGTCAGTTTTTCGCTGATGCCATTGAGCGCGGCATTACGTTCCACGCCATCCAGGGCAAAGCCTGAGGCATCCACACAGAACACTTCGCTGGCGCCGAATGCGCCGGCCTGCACGCCCCAGCCACCGATGTAGCTGAACAGGTCGAGCACACGCTTGCCTTTGACGTAGGGCGCCAGGCGTGCGCGGTTCATGCGGTGGTCATAGAACCAGCCGGTCTTCTGGCCTTCGCGTACCGGCGCTTCGAACTTCACGCCGTTTTCTTCCAGCGGGACCCAGTCCGGCACTTCGCCGTAGACGGTTTCGACATAACGCTGCAAGCCTTCGGCGTCACGGGCGGCGGAGTCGTTCTTGAACAAAATGCCGCTGGGCTTGAGCACCTGGACCAGGGCGGCGATCACGTCGTCCTTGTGCAGCTCCATGGTGGCAGAGGCCAGCTGTACCACGAGAATGTCGAAGAAGCGGTCGACCACCAGGCCCGGCAGCAGGTCAGAATCGCCGTAGACCAGGCGGTAGCACGGCTGGTCGAACAGGCGCTGGCGCAGGGACAGGGCGACGTTGAGGCGGTGTACCAGCAGCGACTTGTCCAGCGGCAGCTTGGCGTCGCGCGACAGCAGGCGGGCGCAGATCAGGTTGTTCGGGCTCAGCGCCACGATGCCCAGCGGCTTGCCGTTGGCAGCCTCGAGAATTGCCTGTTGGCCGGCCTGAAAGCCCTGCAGCGGCGTCGCGGTGACATCGACTTCGTTGCTGTAGACCCACAGGTGGCCGGCGCGCAGGCGGCGGTCGGCATTGGCTTTGAGGCGAAGGCTGGGCAGGGACATGACGTCGCTCCGGGAAAAAAGAGCGGGAGTATAACCGGTTGGCCCTTGGTTCGGTGCAGGGCACGACAAAGTGCCCTGCCTGTTCGCCAGCACAAGCGCTACAAGTCGAGCGAGCTACAGGGTTAGAATCGCTCGTCCTCAAAGAGTATGTACGTATGTCCCAAGAACTCAGCGCCGAACAGATCCAGCAAGCCTTGCAAGGCATTACCATCCCGCCGCAACCGCAGATCATGGTCGACCTGCAGTTCGAGCAGTACATGCCCGACCCGGACCTGGAAACCATCGCCAAGCTGATTTCCCAGGATCCGGGCCTGTCCGGTGCCTTGCTCAAGCTGGTCAACTCGCCGCACTTCGGGCTGTCCAACAAGATCGGTTCGATCCAGCGTGCGGTGAACCTGCTGGGTAGCCGTTCGATCATCAACCTGATCAACGCCCAGTCGATCAAAGGCGAGATGAGCGACGAGACCATCGTCACCCTCAACCGCTTCTGGGACACTGCCCAGGATGTGGCCATGACCTGCCTGACACTGGCCAAGCGCACCGGCATCCAGGCGGCGGACGAGGCCTACACCCTGGGGCTGTTCCATGATTGCGGCATCCCGCTGATGCTCAAGCGCTTCCCCAGCTACATGGATGTACTGGAGGAGGCCTACGCCAAGGCTGACGCGCAAACCCGGGTGGTCGACACCGAGAACCGTGCATTCAATACCAACCATTCGGTGGTCGGCTATTTCACCGCCAAGTCCTGGCGGCTGCCGGAGCACATCAGCGCGGCCATCGCCAACCACCACAATGCCTTGGCCGTGTTCCGCGAGGAGTCGCTGCGCAACACCCAGAGCCAGCTGAAGAACCTGCTGGCGGTGCTCAAGATGGCCGAACACATCTGCGCGTCCTACCGTGTGTTGGGCAACCAGCCTGTCGACCACGAGTGGCATGCGGTCGGCCCGCTGGTACTGGACTATATCGGTTTGTCGGAGTACGACTTCGAGAACCTCAAACAGACCATTCGCGAGCTGGGCGGGCACTGATTCATGCCGGAATTACCCGAAGTCGAAACCACGCGTCGCGGTATCGCGCCGCATCTGGAAGGCCAGCGGGTCAGCCGCGTGGTGGTGCGAGACCGGCGTTTGCGCTGGCCAATCCCGGAGGACCTGGACGTGCGTTTGTCCGGGCAGCGTATTCTCAGCGTCGAGCGGCGCGCCAAATACCTGCTGATCAACGCCGAGGTGGGCACCTTGATCAGCCATCTGGGCATGTCGGGCAACCTGCGCCTGGTGCAGATGGGGCTACCGGCGGCCAAGCATGAGCACGTCGACATCGAGCTGGAGTCAGGGCTGGTGCTGCGCTACACCGATCCGCGTCGTTTCGGCGCCATGCTCTGGAGCCTCGACCCGCTCAATCATGAGTTGCTGCTGCGCCTGGGCCCAGAGCCGTTGACCGACCTGTTCGATGGTGAGCGCCTGTTCCAGCTGTCCCGTGGGCGGACGATGGCAGTCAAGCCGTTCATCATGGATAACGCGGTGGTGGTGGGTGTGGGCAATATCTACGCGACCGAGGCGCTGTTCGCCGCCGGTATCGACCCGCGCCGTGAGGCGGGTGGGATATCCCGTAGCCGCTACCTGAAGCTGGCCATCGAGATCAAGCGCGTGCTGGCGGCAGCCATCGAGCAAGGGGGCACGACGTTGCGCGACTTCATTGGCGGCGACGGGCAGCCGGGTTACTTCCAGCAGGAACTGTTCGTCTACGGCCGAGGCGGGCTACCGTGCAAGCTGTGCGGCACTACCTTGCGTGAGGCCAAGCTTGGGCAACGGGCCAGCGTTTACTGCCCACGTTGCCAGCGTTGAATGGTATGGCCCAATCGCCGGTTTAGCAGCGATTGGGCCATACGCAGCAGCGCAGCGATCACGCCTTGCCGGTGATCCGGCGGTACTTGGCCATCAACTGCTCTTCGGTTTCCGGGTGCGCCTCATCCAGCGGGATGCAGTCGACCGGGCAGACCTGCTGGCACTGCGGCTCGTCATAATGACCCACGCACTGGGTGCACAGGTTCGGATCGATCACGTAGATCTCTTCGCCTTGGGAGATGGCCTCGTTCGGGCACTCGGGTTCGCAGACGTCGCAGTTGATGCAATCGTCGGTGATAATCAGGGACATGGGGACTCCGGCCGGGGCTCACCGCCCGGGCATGTTCAACGCAATGGGCACAATTGTGCCGCATTCGCGCCCGCAGTGCACGCGGGCGCGATAATCAGCGCTCAGGCTTACTTCTTGAAGCGTTCAGTCAGCGCTTCGGCCACCACTGGGTGCACGAATTTGGTGATGTCGCCTCCCAGCGCAGCGATTTCCCGGACCAAGGTCGAAGAAATGAACGAATAACGCTCCGACGGCGTGAGGAACAGGCTTTCGACTTCAGGCGCGAGTTGCCGATTCATGTTCGCCAACTGGAACTCGTATTCGAAGTCGGACACCGCCCGCAGCCCCCGCAAGAAGACGTTGGCGCCCTGTTCCTTGGCAAAATGCGCAAGCAGGGTGGAGAAGCCGATGACTTCGACATTGGGCAAGTGCCTGGTGACCTCACGGGCCAGCGCTACACGTTGCTCCAGCGGGAACAGCGGGTTCTTCTTCGGGCTGGCTGCCACAGCGATGATCACGTGGTCGAACAGCCGCGAGGCGCGCTCGACCAGGTCGCCATGGCCCTTGGTAATAGGGTCGAAAGTACCCGGGTACAACACTCGGTTCATCGCGTCATCCTGGCTGGAGTGCGTTGGGGAGTCGGATGGTAGCGCAGCGATTGCGCCCGGCCAAGTCATGCGGCCGGCTGATGGCACTATAGACAGCAGGGGCATTTGTTGTCATGCACTGTGTGCCAGGCGGGTTATCAGGGCGTCGGTGAGCTTCGCGCTGATGGCGTAGACCGACAGTTGTGGGTTGGCACCGATGCTGGTCGGGAACAACGAGCCGTCGTGAATCGACAGGTTTTCCAGCTGATGGTGACGGCCCAGGCTGTCGCACACCGCATGCTGTGGATCTTCGCCCATTGCGCAGCCGCCCATCACGTGGGCGCTGCCCAACCGCGTATGGAACGGCTCCAGGCGCAATCCGTCGATCATGCGTTGGGCCTGCGCCAGGCGGGTAGCTGCGCGGGCATCGCTGTGCGCGGGTGTCACCTGCGTGGCGCCCGCGGCGAACTGGATCTGCGCCATGCTGTGAAAGGCACGGCGCAGGCCGTCTCGCAAGTAGTCGGTGACCGGGTAATCGAGCACCGGTGAGCCATCGCCACGCAGCTCCACCGTGCCGCCTGGGCTTTCGGGATGGAACCCGTCGCGCAACAGCGCAAGCATGACGTGGGTGTGCGGCAGCTCGGCCATGCGCTGGGCATTTTCGACACCCTCGCCACCGAGCAGGGTGCTGGCCAGCGCCGGGTGCAGGGGCGGCACTTCAAGTTTGTAGCCGACCGCGCCATCGACGCCGTCCTGCCATTGGAAGTGGTCACTGTAGATGGACTGCGGGGCGCCGTAATAGGGGTCGATGCGTGCGTCGAAGCGGGCCGCGCTGAAGTTGACCAAGTGCAGGAAGGTCCGTTTGCCCAGGCACTCGTGGGGGTCAGGAGCCTTGGAGCGGAGCAGCAGGGCGGGGCTGTTGATGCCACCGCCCGCGAGGATGTAGTGGCGGGCGCGCACCGTGATGCTGCGCCCGTTGGGGTGTAGGCCTTGCGCGTCCAGGCCTTGGCAGCGCAGCTGCGCAATGCGTTCGCCGTCATGCTCGAAGCGTTCGGCCCGGGCCAGGTACAGCAGCTCGCCGCCCTTGTCGAGCAGGGCTGGAATGCGCGTCACCAGCATCGATTGCTTGGCGTTGACCGGGCAACCCATGCCGCAATAGCCAAGATTCCAGCACCCCCTGACATTGCGTGGGATCACCGCCCATCGGTAGCCGAGCTGTTCACACCCACGGCGCAGTACGTCGTTGTTGGCGTTTGCCGGCATCGCCCAAGGGGTGATGCCGAGGTCTTGCTCGATGCGATCGAACCAGGGACGCAGTGCGTCGTCGCCCAGCCCTTTGACGTTGTGGGCCGTGGCCCAGTGGGCCAAGGTCGGCGCGGGTGTGCGAAAGCTGGAGGTCCAGTTGACCAGCGTGGTGCCGCCCACCGCACGGCCCTGCAGAATGGTGATGGCGCCGTCCTTGCTCATCCTGCCCAGGCCTTCCTGGTAGAGACTGGCGTAGGCCTCATTCTCTAGCAGGCGGAAGTCACTGCTGGTCTTGAGCGGGCCTTCCTCGATCAGCAGTACCTTGAAGCCTGCGGCGCTGAGCATCTGCGCGCTGGTGGCGCCACCGGCGCCGCTGCCTATCACGGCGATGTCGGCTTGCACGCTGAGATCCTGCCCCAGGCGCGAGGCGTCATGGGTGATCCAGCCGCGTTCCAGGCCTTGGCGAAACGGGTCGATGACAGGCATTGAAAGTGCTCTTGTTGTTGTTGTTGTTGTTGTTGTTGTTGTTGTTGTTGTTGTTCAGATTTTCGGTGGCCCCGGGTAGCCACAGGCGGCCCAGCTTTCCGGGCATTCATACCAGGCCATCGTCAGCAGTTGCACGATCGACGCGTGCCCCATGCGCAGCAGGTTCAGGGAACTGCTCTGCCAGCGTTGCAGAAACGCCGCTATCTGCTGTTCACCCGCCAGGTCCCAGGCGCCCCAGACCCCAGTCAGTGGGCCGCGGGTCAGGGGCAGGCTGAGCACATCGAACAGTTGCCGGGTGAGCTTGAGCATTGGCGGGGACAGTGCCGCCAGTGTGTCGTCCAGCCTGGGTAGCACGAGTGTTGCGCTTGCCGACGTACCGGCAAGCACCACCGGGATCAGTGCCCGTAGCAATGGCAGGTCGTCATCGCGCAGTACCTGGTACCCGGTAGCACGCCCCTGCGGGCTGCAGCCGACCAGGCTGGCACTGGCCAGAAACACGCTGGCGCCCAGGCTGAATCGCAGAAGGTCACGACGTTGCATGGCCCAGACCTCAGCGGATGAACAGTTTGTAGACCAGGCGCTGCAGCGCCTTGCCATATGGCGGGTAAATCAGGCGCGCGGCGTTCAGGCGCTGTTTGGCCAGCACCGCCTTGGCCTTGCTGAAGGTCAGGAAGCCGTCACGGCCGTGGTAGTGGCCCATGCCCGAAGGGCCGATGCCGCCGAACGGCAGGTCGTCCTGAGCGACATGCAGCAGTGTATCGTTGATACAGACGCCACCGGAGTGGCTGCGCTGCAGCACATGCTCTTGCTCGGCATGGTCGTAGCCGAAGTAGTACAGCGCCAGTGGGCGTGGCCGTTCATTGATGTAGGCCAGTGCACCGTCGAGGCTGTCATAGGGCACTACCGGCAGCAGCGGGCCAAAGACTTCGTCCTGCATCACCTGCATGCTGTCATTCACCTCAAGCAGCACGTGCGGCGGCAGGCGCCTGCCCTGGCGGGGCTCGTCCGGGTACAGGTCGATGACCTGCGCGCCCTTGCTGCTGGCGTCGTCCATCAAGTGTTGCAGGCGCTGCAATTGCCTCGGATTGATGATGGCGCTGTAGTCGGGGTTGTCGGCGATGCGCGGGTACAGCCGGTGGACCGCCCTGCGGTAGGCCTCGCTGAAGGCGTTCAGGCGCTCGCGTGGCACCAGGACGTAGTCTGGGGCGACGCAGGTCTGGCCGGCATTGAGGGTCTTGCCGAATGCGATACGCTCGGCGGCGCTATCGAGCGGCACGCTGGACGAAATGATGGCCGGTGACTTGCCGCCGAGTTCCAGTGTGACCGGGGTCAGGTTCTGTGCAGCCGCCAGCATGACCTGGCGGCCGACGCTGGTGGCGCCGGTGAACAGCAGATGGTCGAAGGGCAGCCGGGCAAATGCCTGGCCGACTTCCACATCACCCAGCACCACGCTGACCAGGTCGTGGGGGAATACCTGCTCAAGCAAGGCTTTGAGCGCCAGGGCGCTGGCAGGGGTGGCCTCACTGAGCTTGAGCATCACGCGGTTGCCGGCGGCCAGGGCGCACGTCAGCGGGCCGATGGCGAGAAACAGCGGGTAGTTCCACGGCACGATAATGCCAACCACCCCCAGCGGCTGGTACAGCACGCGGGCGCTGGCCGGCTGGAAGGCCAGGCCGACGGTTCGCCTGGCGGGTCGCATCCAGCCCTTGAGGTGGCGTTCGGCATGGCGAATCCCCTGTACGGAGGGCAGTAGCTCGGCCAACAGGGTTTCGTCGGCGCTGCGCCCGGAAAAATCCGCATCGATCGCCTCTATCAGCCGTTGTCGATCCGCCAGCAATGCTTCGCGCAGGCTTTTCAGCCATTGCCGGCGTTGGGCCAGCGGCGGCATGGGGTTGCCGGCAAATGCCTTGCGCTGGGCAGTGAATGTGCTTGTCAATTCAGTGTCGAACTGCAGAGGGGGCAAGGCGATAGGAGAAGTCACGGCGGCTCCCATAGGGGCTGAGAATCTCTAGAGCCTATACTCTAATCGGTACGATGGTGCGAATTTTTTCGCGCTACCGCACGGTGCATCCGGGCCCTGTTACACCGTAAGATGAACCCCTTACCGAAAGCCTGCAGACTGGGAGCTGAGCATGGCCCCGCGCATCAAGACCCGAGAGCGCATCGTGCAGAACAGCCTTGAACTGTTCAATCAACAAGGCGAGCGTAGCGTGAGTACCAACCACATTGCCGCGCACATGGAGATTTCGCCCGGCAACCTCTACTACCACTTCCCCAACAAGCAGGCGATCATCGCCCTGTTGTTCAGCCAGTATGAAGAATTGGTGGACAGCTTCCTGCGCCCCCCGCAGGGCCGCGCCGCTACCGTCGAAGACAAGCGCTTCTACCTCAAGGCACTGCTCGCAGCGATGTGGAACTACCGGTTCCTGCACCGTGATCTCGAACACCTGCTCGACAGCGACCCTGAGCTGGCTGCCCGTTACCGACGCTTTTCCGAACGTTGCCTGCGCCAGGGCCAGGCGATCTACCGGGGTTTCGTCGAGGCCGGCATTCTGGTCATGGCCCCTGCCCAGATCGAATCGCTGACCATCAACGCCTGGATCGTACTGACCTCTTGGGTCCGCTTTCTCAGCACCACGCGGGAGCACTCCGCTCATCTGGGTGAAGAAGCCTTCAAGCGTGGCGTGTATCAGGTGCTGGTACTGGAACTCGGCTTCGTCACCGCCAACGCCCGCAGTGCCGTGGATGCCCTGTGCCATGAATTCCATGTTCCGTTCAACCAGGCCCTGGAGCGTTAGCCCAGAGCCTTCGTGCCATCGATCAGGAGATTGTCATGCCTCTTGCGCAATTGATCACCCCGCAGCAACTGGCCGAGCGTCTGGGCTCGCCCAAGCTGGTGATCCTCGATTGTCGGTTTGCCTTGGACGACGCGGATTATGGCCAACGCAGCTATGCCGAGGGGCATATAGCCGGGGCCCACTTCGCCGACCTGGAGCGCGACCTGAGTGGCCCGGTAATCAAGGGCCAGACCGGCCGCCATCCCTTGCCTGATCCGCAGCGGCTGGTCGAGCGGCTGCGTGAGTGGGGGCTGGACAATGACAGCGAGGTGGTGCTGTACGACGACGGGCCTGGTGCCTTTGCCGCCCGTGCCTGGTGGCTGCTGGCCTGGTTGGGCAAACGCACCGGTGTGGCCATTCTCGACGGAGGCCTCAAGGCCTGGCACGCCGCGGGCCAGCCATTGAGCCTGGACGCGCCAGCACGGTATGAGGGGACGTTCAGCGGCAAGCCGGATACCAAGCTGCTGATTGACGCCGAGCACGTGGTCACCGAGCTAGCAAGCCCCGAGCTGACGTTGATCGATGCGCGTGCCTTGCCGCGTTTTCGTGGGGATGTGGAGCCGATCGACCCAGTGGCCGGGCATATACCCGGCGCTCAGTGCGCAGCATTCACCGACAATCTGAACGAAGAGGGGCGCTTCCTGGCGCCAGAGCAGCTCAGGCAGCGCTTTGCCGAGAAGCTGGGGGGGCGTTCAGCGGAACGTTTGGTGGCCTATTGCGGCTCGGGCGTGACGGCTTGCCATAACCTGTTTGCCCTGGCGTTGGCGGGGTATCCGCTGGGCAGGCTGTATGCCGGATCGTGGAGTGAGTGGATCAATGATCCCGCGCATCAGGTTGCCACGGGCGACTGAGCCGCGGGTTCATCGCCCATCCACCAGCCACTGCGGAATCCGCCGCTCAAGGTAATACCCCGGGTTTCGCAGGCTGCCCTCGACAAAGCCCACATGCCCACCCCGCTCATGCAGCTCGAACTGAGTCTGCGGTGCCAGCTCGCTCGGCGTGGGCTGGCTGTGGCGGGACACGAACGGATCATCGTTTGCGTGGATGATCAGCGTCGGCGTGCGGTTCTCCCCGAGGTAGTAGCGGCTCGATGAGCGACGGTAGTAGTCGTGTACATCGTCAAAGCCGTTGAGTGGCGCGGTCACTTTGCCGTCAAAATCCCAGAAGGTCCGCAGTTTGCGCAACGATCCGAGGCGGTCAAGTGCGGCAAGCCCTTCATGATGACCCTGGGCACGAAAATGCCGCTGCTTCACCTGCACATAGGCCATCATTTCGCGCATGAAATGTGCCTGATAGACCTTCGAAAAGCCCTGGCCGATGCGGTCGGCGCACTGATCCAGGCGAAACGGTACCGACACCGCCACGGCCGCCTGCAGTTGGCTGGCGCTGCCACTTTCACCCAGGTACTTGAGCAGTACATTGCCGCCCAGCGAATAGCCGACGGCATACAAAGGGGCCAGCGGGCGTTGGGCACGCAGATGGGCGACCACCTCGGCCAGGTCCCCGCTGGCCCCGGAATGGTAACTGCGTGGCAGCAGGTTCGGCTCGCCCGAGCAGCCGCGCCAGTTCACCGCAACGCTGGCCCAGCCGCGGGCATCGAGCGCCTGCTGCAGGCCTTTGACATAAGGCGAATGGGACGAACCCGTCAGGCCGTGCAGCACCAGCACCAGCGGTGTATCTGGCTGGTGCGGCCCGTGCCAGTCGAGGTCGATGAAGTCACCATCGGCCAGCCACAGGCGCTCGCGTTTGCGCTCAAGCGCAGGCAGCTTGCGCCACAGCGGGCCCCAAAGGGTTTGCAGGTGAGGGTTGGATAACCCGGTGGCCGGGCGGAACGTGGCGGTAAGGCTGGGCATGCTGGGCGACTCGTGTTGTGCCGTCCTAGATTGCCATGAAATACCGCCGTTGTACCCGCGCTATTGGTCGGTCAGGTCGGTTCGGGCAAGGGTTGTTGTGCAGGGGCCGGGCCGACAGTGATGAATACTTCCTGCGCAGGGGTCAGCCATATCCGGGCGGCTTCGCGAATGTCCATGGGTGTCAGCGCTGCCAGGCGCTGGACATAGGTCGCAAAGTGATCGGCGGGTTGCCCCAGGTGGCTTGAGGTTGCCAGGCTCTTGGCCAGCTCTGCGTTGCTCACCAGGGTGCGATGCAACCTGCCTGCTATCTGGTTGCGCGCCATGTCGCACTCCGCCTGGCTTGGGCCATGCTCGCGCAGGCAAGCCAGCATCCCTGAAACCAGCTCACGTGAGGCATCTCGGTATTCGGGTGCGATGTCCCATTGAATCTGCAGCAGGCTCGCCGCATCGAAGGGGGTGAGCGATGAGTGGATGCTGTAGGTCAAGGCACGTCGGCTTCGCAGCTCTTGTGTAAGGCGCGACTCGTAGCCGCTGCCGAGGATTTCATCGAGCATGGTCAGCGCTGCATACCCAGGCTTGTCGGGGGATGTGGGCAACAGCAGCGCCAGCGTGGCCAGTGTGGTACTTGCGGTGTGTGGTTGATGCCGGGTGAGGGGCTCTGGCAACGGCGCCGGTGGTGGGGCCTGTCCCGCCCAGTGTTGCGGTAGCGTCTGAAGGAGTTCAGTGATGAGGGTTTGCGCCTCGTCGCGCGACAGGTCGCCCACCAGGCCGATATCGAGGTTGTTGGCAGAGTAGGCGCGTCGGTGGAAAGCCCGCATTTGCTGCTCGTCGATCCGCTCGAGGCTTTCAGGCGTGCCAGCCCAATGGGTGGCGTAGGGATGGCCATCGAACACATGGCTCATGATCGCCGGTGACACCCCATAGACCGCGCTCGACGCGATTGCGCGAGAGTGATTGAGCAGTCGTTCGCGGATGCCTGCGACGGCGTTCTCGCGGAAGGCGGGGCGTGCCAGCATTTGGGTGAGCAGTTGCAGGGCGCTTGTACGAAGCGCCGGCAGGCTCAGGCAGCGCAGCGTGATCACCGCCTCATCCTGATTCACCCGCCTTGCCATGATCGCACCGAGCCCCTCCATAGCCTGAGCGAACTGGGCGGCGTCCAGAAGCTCGCTACCCTGATCGAGGCTGTAAAGGACAAGGGCGGCGAGGCCCGGGCTGTCGCCATCGAGTGCACTACCAGCGCGAAAGCGCAGCGCCAGGTCGAATATCGGGCGGCCATGGGACGGGCTGAAGCTGACCCTGGCGCCTTCGTCGGTCTGCCATTGCTGTATCTGGGCCGGCAACTGCTGCAGCTGCTCCAGGTCAAGGCCTTGCGCGGACTCCAGCCTGGCCATTGCCGCCACAGCGGTATCGCTCACGGGGCCTTTGCAAATCAGAGGCATATTGCTGGTGGTAAGCGATGTGTTCATGCCGGTGCTCCTGCCTGCAGGTGAGTGATGGTCAGCCTTTCGCGGCTCAGGTAGTCGAACGCTACCTGCTGTAATGTCGCGCTATCGAGGTGGCGGATACTGTCGGCTTCTTGATCGATCAGCGAGGGGGGCAGGCCAGCGGCCGCTGCTGCGCCGATGCGGTCAGCTTGCAGGCTGATGCTGTCGTGGCTGAACAGGCGACGGGTGAGCATGCGCAGTTTCGCGCGCTTGAGCTCCTGGGTGGAAAGCGGCGTATGGCGCAGGGCATCAATCGCGGTATAGATCGCCTCCTCGGCCTGCTCGTGCGTAGACTTTTGACTGTTGATGTAGGTTGAAAGGGTCAACAGCGTGTCACCACGCGCCAGTGGCTCATATGCCAGGGTGAGGCCCTTGAGCAGCCGTCGGTCTCGCACCAACTCGCTGTAGAGCCTTGCGCTGAACCCTTTGCCAAGCACCTCGCAGAGCAGGCCCAGGGCAGGCACTGTAGTTGCGTCGGTGGCCGTGGCGTGGCTGGGTACATTGAAGGACATGAACAAACCATCACGGCCTGGCAGTGTCAGCTTCTGGCTTCGCGCCTGCAGGTGCGCGTCATGCCGGGGGACGGGTACTGCGTCAAGCGCAGCCCTGGCAATGCTGCCGAAATACCGGCTCACGTGCTGGCCAAGCGTGGCAAGATCGACGGCACCCACCACCACGAGGGTGGCGTTATTGGGCCGATACCACTTTTGATACCAGGCGCGCACGGTTTCCACGCTCAAGTTGCGCAAATCTGCCGGGTTGCCGAACGTCGCCGTTGCATACGGGCTGCTGCCGTGTGCAAGTGCATTGTGTCGTTCAGCTGCCTGCTGGGCAGGGACGTTGTCAACTTTGAGCCGGCGCTCGTCTTCGATGGCTTTGGCTGCCCGCTCCAGGGCTGCCTGGCCAAAGGTCGCGCCCTCCATGGCATCGGCCATTATTTCCAGCGCAACCGGTAGCCGTGCCGCAGGTAACAGCATTTCGTAGACCGTTGCATCATCGATGGTATTGGCATTGGCCTCCCCGCCGAGCCGTGCTATCACCTGGCTGTATCGGCCCGCCTCAAGTTTGCGGCTGCCTTCGAATATCAGGTGTTCCAGCAGGTGCGAGATGTTGGTATGGCCGGCTGACTCATGGCTGGTGCCCACGTGGTACCGGAGCTGAATCGCGGCGAGCGGGGTGCTGTGGTCTTCACGCAGGTAGACAGCCAGGCCGTTGTCCAGTGTGAAGTGCTGCAACGGGGGCTGGGTGGCATCGGCGATGGACTCGATGCCGGCTGACAGGGTTGTGTCGTCGAGGGTGAACGGTGGAGTCGATGGCATTGCTCAAGTGCTCCTGGTTGGGTGACCAGGAGCAGCTTCGGTGAGATTCTGCGCTTGCCTGCGTTACATAATTACGGCTTGCCGTCAGGCGCGCTGCCACAGCGCGTAATGCACCTGGCCGGTCTTTTTTTCGCGGTGCAGGCGCCAGTTGCCTGGCATTTGCAGGGTAGAGGGTGCCGCTTCGCTCTCGGTGTAGATCCACGCCTGCTCGCGCAGCCACTGGTTCTGCTCCAGCAGGTTGCAGGTGTTGGCCAGCAGGTCCTGATGGAACGGTGGGTCGAGAAACACGACGTCGAACTGTTGCTTGGCCGGTGCTTGCAAGTAGCGCTGGGCGTCGGTCTGGAGGATTTGCCCGCGCGGGCAGCGCAGGATCTCCAGGTTGTTCTTCAGGTTGCTGATAGCCGCTGGGTTGCTGTCCAGCGCAACGGCATCTGCAGCACCGCGGGACAACGCTTCGAGCACCAGGGCGCCACTGCCGGTGAAGGCATCCAGCACCCGGGCGCCTTCGATGTAGGGTGCCAGCCAGTTGAACAGGGTTTCCCGCACGCGGTCGGTGGTCGGCCGCAGTCCGTCGCCTTCAGGCACCGCCAGGCGGCGGCTGCGCCACTCGCCGGCGATGATGCGCAGGTGGCCCTGGCCCTTGCTTTGGCCCTGCTGAGAGCGGGCGGGAGGGGTGGATCTAGGCATTAGTGCTCCGGTACGCCGAGGGGCTGCTCGGCGGGTTTGTCAGTAGGGGCTGGCAGCGGTTTTTGCGGCACGCTCGGGCCGACGGTAACGATCACCAGTTTATCGGCGGCCAAGTGCTTGTTCATGGCTGCCTTGACCTGCTCGACGGTCAGTGCCTGGGACTGCTGCATGAAGTCTTCCAGCCAGGTCAAGGGCAGGTCGTAGAAGCCGATGGCGCCCAATTGGCCGACGATGCTCGCATTGCTGGCGTTCGACAGCGGGAAGCTACCGGCCAGTTCGCGCTTGGCGTCGTCCAGTTCCTGCTGGGTCGGGCCGCTCTTGAGGTAGTCGGCAAGAATGCCTTGCACCAGCTTGAGGGTGCCCTCGCTGAGTTCGGCACGGGTCTGCAGGTTGATCATGAAGGGGCCGCGCACCTGCATCGGGCTGAATACCGAGTATACGCCGTAGGTCAGGCCGCGCTTTTCCCGCACTTCGCTCATCAGGCGCGTACCGAAGGCGCCACCGCCGAGAATCTGGTTGCCCAGCGACAGGGCTGGCCAGTCCGGGTCCTGGCGGTCGATGCCCAGCTCGGCCAGCATCAGGTGGGTCTGCTTGGATGGGAAGTCTATGTGGGTCGCACCAGCCTTGGGCTCGACGGGTTGCGCTGGCTTGGCCAGTGCCTGGCCTTTGGGCAGGGCGGCGGAGACCTGGGCGGCAATCGCCTCGGCCTCTTCACGGCTGAGGTCGCCGACCAGGGCGATTACCGCGTTGCCCGCTGCATAGGCTTTGGCGTGGAATGCGCGCAGCTGCTCCAGGGTGATGCCCGGGATGCTTTCAGCGGTGCCGTCGCTTGGATGGCCGTACGGGTGTTCGCCATAAAGGTTGCTCAACAACGCCTTGCCGGCGATCTTGCTGGGGTTCTGCTTCTCGTATTCGAAACCTGCCAGCAGCTGGTTCTTGATGCGCTTGAGTGCGTCCTCTGGGAAGGTCGGCTTGCCGGTCACTTCAGCGAACAGCTTCAGGGCCGGCTCGCGCTTGTCCTTGGCACTGAGGCTACGCAACGAGGCCACTGCCATGTCGCGGTAGGAGCCGTTGCCGAAGTCTGCGCCGAGCCCTTCGAAGCCTTCGGCGATGGCGGTCACATCCTTGCCGGCAATGCCCTCGTTGAGCATGGCGTTGGTCAGGGTGGCCAGGCCTGGCGTGTTGCCGTCCTGGCTGCTGCCGGCGGCGAAGGTCAGGCGCAGGTCGAACATCGGTAGCTCGCGGGCTTCGACGAACAGCACGCGTGCACCTTCGGCGGTGGTCCAGTTCTGGATGTTCAGCTGGCGCCGGCTGGGGGCTTTGCCGTCCAGTTCGGCCAGCGATTGCAAGGTATTGGCGGGGCGGGCTGCGGTGCTGTCGGCTTCGGAATGCGCGGGGCGCGCCAGCACGGCGGCAAGCGCCACCACCAGGGCGATGATGCCTGTGCCGATCAGGGTGTAGCGTGGTGCGCTGCGATCACTCATGAGCGGACTCCTCAGGCAGTACATGGGCAACGCTCAGGCGTTCGCGGGTGAAATAGGTGCGTGCGGCGGCCTGGATGTCCTCTGGGGTCACACGCTTGAGTTCGTCCAGTTCGCTGTCGATCAGTTTCCAGGACAGGCCGACCGTTTCCAGCTGGCCAATGGTGGTGGCCTGGCTGCTGATGGAGTCGCGGTCGTAGACCAGGCCAGCGATCACCTGGGCACGTACACGTTCCAGTTCCTCGGCGCTCGGTGGGGTCGTCTTGAGCTCATCGAGCAACTGCCAGACGCCTTTCTCGACATCGGCGAGGGTCTTTTGCTTCTGCACGTTAGGGGTAGCCGAGATCAGGAACAGGCTGTCGCCGCGGGTGAAGGCGTTGTAGCTGGACGAGGCGCCGGCCACCAGTTCCTGACCGCGCTCCAGGCGCGCCGGCAGGCGGGCGCTGTAGCCGCCGTCGAGCAAGGCCGAGATCAGCCGCAGGGCGTGCGCGGTGCGTGGGTCCTTGGCGGTCGCAAGGCCCGGTACGTTGAAGCCGTAGATCAGGCTGGGCAGTTGGGTGCGCACGTGCAGGGTCAGCTGACGCCGGCCTGGCTCGGTCAGCTCCAGCGGCAGCTTTGCCGGCGGAACAGCGCGCCTGGGGATACTGCCGAAGTATTTCTGCGCCAGGCCTTTGACCTCGGCGGCGGTAACATCGCCGACCACCACCAGGGTGGCGTTGTTCGGCGCGTACCAGGACTCGTACCAGTGGCGCAGCTCCTCGACTTTCATGCGTTCGAGGTCGGCCATCCAGCCGATGGTCGGGGTGTGGTAGCCGCTGGCCGGGTAGGCCATGGCGCGGAACAGTTCGAATGCTTTGGCGCTTGGCTGATCGTCGGTACGCAAGCGGCGCTCTTCCTTGATCACCTCGATTTCGCGGCTGAACTCATCGGCCGGCAGGCGCAGGCTGGCCAGCCGGTCGGCTTCCAGCTCCAGCGCCACCGGCAGACGGTCGCGGGCCAGAACCTGATAGTAGGCGGTGTAGTCGTCGCTGGTGAAGGCGTTCTCTTCCGCGCCCAGGTCGCGCAGGATGCGCGAAGCTTCGCCGGGGCCGACCTTGGCGCTGCCCTTGAACATCATGTGCTCCAGGGCGTGAGACAGCCCGGTCTGGCCGGGGGTCTCGTAGCTGGAGCCGACCTTGTACCAGATCTGCGAAACCACCACTGGCGCGCGGTGGTCCTCGCGCACGACCACTTTCAGGCCGTTGTCGAGGATGAATTCGTGGGTGGGTTGCACATCGGCGGCAAAGGCTGCGAGCGGCAGGCAGAGCGTGCCGAGCAACACGCCAGCGGCGCGGCGGGCTAGAGCATTCATAAGGTGTTTAACCTGTTCGGCGGCCTGCAGGGTTTAGCGTCGGCGGGCCAGGAGGTGCTAGGATACTGATCCGGTTGCCTGGCGACCATGCCTGTCGCCGTTCTGGCCTGCAGGTCCATTAAGACAAAACATTGCGCATGAACCAGCCGGCTTCAAAATAGTCTGTTCTGCGTTTAGAGAATTCCAGATGAGCCGCTGCTGGCCCATCGCTACCCTGAGATAGCCGTCTTCCATGTTTGGTTCAAACGACGACAAAAAAGCGCCGGCCGAGGCTGGCGAGAAAAAAGGCCTGTTCAGCTGGTTTCGCAAGAAGCCGCAGCAACCTGTCGCCGAACAGCCACAAGCCCCTGATGCGCAGGCAGTAGAGCCGGTATCGCCGCAGCCTGCCGCCGAGCAGCCTGAGCCGGTTGCGGCCGAGCCGGTGGCTGGCGAAGCGCCCACGCCTGCCGTTGAGCCGGTAAGGCCCGCCGAGCCGGTGCTGGCCCCGCAGCCTGCGCCTGTCATTGCCCCCGCTCCGGCCCAAGCGCTCGCGCCGGTGCCTGAGCCTGAGCCGGCCCCGGCTCCGGCTCCTGAAGTGGCCCCGCTCCCAGAGCCTGCTCCGGTCCCTGAGCCAGTGCCGGTTCCCGAGCCTGCTGCGGCCCCTGTGCGGGTGGACCTGCCGGCACGTTCCGAGCCTGCTGCCGCTCCGCTCGAAAGCCCTGCTCCAGTGGCCGCAGCCCCCGAAGCCCCGGTCAGCAACCTGGTCCTGCCGGTTGCCGAAGAGCCGGTCGCCCTGGTTCCAGACCTGGAGCCCAAGGCCCCGCCAGCGATTCCCGAGCGCCCGGCCCCCGAACAGGCCGTCGCGGCCATCACCCCAGCCGATGCCGAACCTGCCAAACCCGGCTTCTTCGCTCGCCTCAAGCAGGGCCTGTCGAAGACCAGTGCCAGCATTGGCGAAGGCATGGCCAGCCTGTTCCTGGGCAAGAAAGTCATCGATGACGACCTGTTGGACGAGATCGAAACACGCTTGCTGACCGCCGACGTCGGCGTTGAGGCGACCTCGATCATCGTTCAGAACCTGACCCAGAAGGTTGCGCGTAAACAGCTGGCCGATGCCGATGCCCTGTACAAGTCGCTGCAGGAAGAACTGGCCGCGCTGCTTCGCCCGGTCGAGCAGCCGCTGAAGATCCAGGCGCAGAACAAGCCCTATGTGATCCTTGTCGTCGGCGTCAACGGCGCTGGCAAGACCACCACGATCGGCAAGCTGGCCAAGAAGCTGCAGCTCGAGGGCAAGAAGGTCATGCTGGCGGCGGGTGACACATTCCGAGCTGCTGCAGTCGAGCAGTTGCAGGTCTGGGGCGAGCGCAACCAGATTCCGGTGATCGCTCAGCACACCGGTGCCGATTCCGCGTCGGTGATCTTCGATGCCGTGCAGGCCGCCAAGGCCCGTGGCGTCGATGTGCTGATCGCCGATACCGCCGGCCGGCTGCACACCAAAGACAACTTGATGGAAGAGCTGAAAAAGGTTCGCCGGGTCATCGGCAAGCTTGACGCCGAGGCGCCCCACGAGGTGCTGCTGGTGCTCGATGCCGGTACTGGCCAGAACGCCATCAGCCAGGCCAAGTACTTCAATCAGAGCGTCGAGCTGACCGGCCTGGCCCTGACCAAGCTGGATGGCACCGCCAAGGGCGGGGTGATCTTCGCCCTTGCCAAGCAGTTCAACATCCCGATCCGCTTCATCGGCGTGGGTGAAGGCATCGACGATCTGCGCACCTTCGAAGCCGAGCCGTTCGTCAAGGCTCTGTTTGCCGAGCGAGAGCACCCATGATCCGATTCGAACAGGTTGCCAAGCGCTACCCCAACGGCCATGTTGGCTTGCATGAGCTGAGTTTCCGGGCGCGCCGGGGCGAATTCCTGTTCGTCACCGGCCATTCCGGGGCCGGCAAGAGCACCTTGCTGCGCCTGTTGCTGGCCATGGAGCGCCCGACCAGCGGCAAGTTGATGCTGGCCGGGCAGGACCTGGGCCAGATCAGCAATGCGCAGATCCCGTTCCTGCGTCGGCAGATCGGGGTGGTGTTCCAGAATCACCAGTTGCTGTTCGACCGCACCGTTTTCAACAACATCGCCCTGCCGCTGCAGATTCTCGGCCTGTCCAAGGCAGAGATCGCCAAGCGCGTGGATTCGGCGCTGGAGCGTGTGTCGCTGGTCGACAAGGGGGAGCTGTACCCGGCCGACCTGTCCACTGGCCAGCAGCAGCGGGTCGGTATCGCCCGTGCGATCGTCCACCAGCCCGCCTTGCTGCTGGCCGACGAACCCACCGGTAACCTTGACCCGCGCCTTGCCGCAGAGATCATGGGGGTGTTCGAGGACATCAACCGCCTGGGCACCACGGTGTTGATCGCCAGCCATGACCTGGCACTGATTGCGCGCATGCGCCACCGCATGCTGACCTTGCAGCGCGGCCGTCTGATCGGCGATGGGGAGGCCGGGCAATGAGCACTACACGTACACCCAAGGTTTCCGAGCGTGTCGCGCCCAAGGCGGCCGACGCGGATACCCGGAAAAAGCGCGGCGAGCATGATGATGACGGCCCGGACTTCCGCACGCTGTTGCATGCCTGGCTGGACAGCCACCGTGCCAGCCTGGCCGACAGCCTGCGCCGCCTGGGCAAGCAGCCAATCGGCAGCTTCTTCACCTGCCTGGTGATGGCCGTGGCGCTGAGCATGCCCATGGGCTTGTCGCTGCTGTTGAAGAACGTCGAGAAGCTGGGGGGCTCCTGGCAGCGCGCCGCGCAGATTTCCCTGTACCTGAAGCTCGACGCGGGCAGCAAGGAGGGCGAGGCCCTGCGCGAAGAGATCAAAGGCATGCCTGGGGTGGCCGATGCCTTGTACATCAGCCCAGGGCAGGCGCTGGAAGAGTTCCAGCAGCAGTCGGGGCTGGGCGAAGCCTTGCGTGAATTGCCCGACAACCCGCTGCCTGGTGTCGTGGTGGTAACCCCGACCGAAGTCGATAAGCCCGCCCTGGAAGCGCTGCGTCAGCGTCTGGCCGAGCTGCCTCGGGTTGAAAACGCACAACTTGACCTGGTGTGGGTGGAGCGCCTGGCGGCGATCCTGAAACTGGGCGACCGGTTCGTCTTCGGCCTGGCGGTGATGCTGATTTCTGCCTTGCTGTTAGTAATCGGTAACACAATTCGTCTACATATCGAAAACCGCCGTACCGAGATCGAAGTCATCAAGCTGGTAGGCGGCACCGACAGCTACGTACGGCGGCCTTTCCTGTACATGGGCGCGTTGTATGGCCTGGGTGCGGGCCTGCTGGCCTGGGGTATCCTGGCCTTCGGCCTGAACTGGCTGAACGAGGCCGTGGTAGGGCTGTCCGGGCTCTACGGCAGCGACTTCTCCCTGGGCGGGGTGCCAGCATCCGATGGTCTGTCGCTCTTGATCGGAGCGGTGCTGTTGGGGTATATCGGTGCATGGATTGCGGTGGCTCGCCATTTGAACGAGCTGGCCCCGCGATAGTTTTTCTGAGCCAGCATTGACAATTTTTCATCTTTGGAACTTGCACCTTGGTTCCAGGTCTATGTTGGCAGTGCTCACAAGGCACGAGTCTGGTAAGTCGGAGGTTCTTGAATGACCACATCGTTGCAACCTGCCTATGCCCTGGTTCCCGGTGCAAACCTGGAAGCCTATGTGCACACGGTCAACAGCATCCCGCTGCTGACTGTCGAGCAGGAGCGTGATCTGGCCGAGCGTCTCTATTATGAGCAGGATCTTGAGGCCGCTCGGCAAATGGTGATGGCCCACCTGCGCTTCGTCGTACATATCGCCCGTAGCTATGCTGGCTACGGCTTGGCCCAGGCCGACCTGATTCAGGAAGGCAACGTCGGCCTGATGAAAGCGGTCAAGCGCTTCAACCCGGAAATGGGTGTGCGCCTGGTGTCGTTCGCCGTGCACTGGATCAAGGCTGAAATCCACGAATTCATCCTGCGCAACTGGCGCATCGTCAAGGTGGCTACCACCAAGGCCCAGCGCAAGCTGTTCTTCAACCTGCGCAGCCAGAAGAAACGCCTGGCCTGGTTGAACAACGATGAAGTTCACCGCGTGGCCGAAAGCCTCGGCGTCGAACCGCGTGAAGTGCGTGAGATGGAAAGCCGCCTGAGTGGCCAGGACATGGCCTTCGACCCGGCAGCAGAGGCGGATGACGACAGCGCCTTCCAGTCGCCTGCACATTACCTGGAAGACCATCGCTACGACCCGGCTGTGCAGCTCGAAGATGCTGACTGGAGCGACAACTCCACCAGCAACCTGCATGAAGCCCTGCAGGGCCTGGACGAGCGTAGCCGCGACATTCTCTACCAGCGTTGGTTGGCTGAAGAGAAAGCCACATTGCATGAGCTGGCGGACAAGTACAGCGTTTCGGCTGAGCGTATTCGCCAGTTGGAAAAGAATGCAATGAACAAGGTAAAAGCGTTGATCGCAGCCTGATTGGCGCCTGATGCCTGAAAAAGCCGCTGACCCATAGCAGGGTGAGCGGCTTTTTTGTTCGTGCAGGTTTTACCGGCTTGTGGAAGGGGCAGTTAGCGCCCGCGTCTCCATTCAGGGCTTGCGCGAAGCATCCAGTTGCATCAGGTAGCTCGGCCCACCTAGCTGGCTCATCTGCCGGCGAATCCAGCCTGCCCGGCTTGCCACGTAGGCGCTCGGCCGGCTGGCGCTCCACTTGATGGGGCTGGGCAGCACGGCAGCCAATTGAGCCGCCTGCTGGCGGCTCAGCCGACTTGCATCGACACCAAAGTGGTAGCGCGCCGCAGCTTGCGCACCGAACACCCCTTTGCCCCATTCGGCGCTGTTCAGGTAGACCTCAAGGATCCGCTCTTTCGACCAGAACAGCTCGATCAGCGCCGTGAACCAGGCTTCCAGGCCCTTGCGCAGCCAACTGCGGCCCGGCCACAGGAACAAGTTCTTGGCCACTTGCTGGGTCAATGTGCTGGCACCCCGGATGCTGCCGCCGCGCTCGTTATAGGCCAGTGCCGCCTGAATGGCAGGGATGTCGAACCCCCAGTGGTTGGCGAACTTCTGGTCCTCACCGGCGATGACCGCGACTTTGAGGTCGTCGGAAATATTCTCCCACGGCTGCCAGTCGCGCTGCAGGTCGATCGGCTCGCCACTGACCCACGACTGCACCTTGCGCTCGACCATCAATGCCGTGCCGGGAGGCGGCACCCAGCGGAACACCAGCACCAGTACGATGCTGCCGGCAGCGAACCAGAGCAGGGCGCGGGCGAGGCGGCGGAGTAGGGATGACAGCATGGCGATGGCTTGGCCGGACCGGTGGAACGGGCCATTATACAGACCCGATCCCAGGAGTCGTCCCATGCTTCGCACCTTCCTCATGCTCGCCGCCTTTTTTGGCTTTACCGGCGTCGGCCTGGGCGCATTCGCCGCCCACGGCCTGAAAAACCGTCTGAGCGCAGATTACCTGGCCATCTTCCAAACCGGGGTGACCTATCAACTGGTGCATGCCTTGGCAATCTTCGGTGTCGCGCTGCTCGCCGCGCACTTGTCGGGGCGTCTGGTTGGCTGGGCCGGTGGTCTGTTCGCCCTGGGCATCGTGCTGTTCTCCGGTAGCCTGTACCTGCTGACCCTTAGCGGGCTGGGCAAGCTTGGCATCATCACCCCTATCGGTGGCTTGTGCTTCCTGGCCGGCTGGCTCTGCCTGGGCATGGCGGCATGGCGCTTAGGCTGACCAAGCGGTCCACAATCACGACTAATGGCGTGCACTGCCCTTGGGTTAACGCGTTGATCGGCGCTAGAATGCTGGCCCCCAACGCACAATGGTGGCCGTGCGCATGCGCATTCAATTGAACGGTGAACCCTACGAATTGCCCGCTGGCGAAAGCGTCGCGGCGCTGCTGACCCGCCTGGACCTTACCGGGCGCCGGGTGGCAGTGGAATTGAACCTGGATATCGTGCCGCGCAGTCAGCACGACAGCACGCAGCTCAACGACGGCGACCAGGTCGAAGTGGTGCACGCCATTGGTGGCGGCTGATTCCGGCCTGGTGATTCACCTGCAAGCCCAGCAATCTATTCCAGAGGATCTCTGATGAGCAACGTTCGTAGCGACAAGCCCTTTACCCTGGCCGGGCGCACTTTCCAGTCGCGCCTGCTGGTTGGCACCGGCAAGTACCGTGACATGGAAGAAACCCGCCTGGCCATCGAGGCCTCGGGCGCTGAAATCGTCACTGTCGCCGTGCGCCGCACCAACCTCGGCCAGAACCCGGGCGAGCCGAACCTGCTCGACGTGTTGCCGCCGGACCGTTACACCATTTTGCCGAACACCGCCGGCTGCTATGACGCCGTCGAAGCGGTGCGCACCTGCCGTCTGGCCCGTGAATTGCTCGATGGCCATAACCTGGTCAAGCTGGAAGTCCTGGCAGACCAGAAGACCTTGTTCCCCAACGTGATCGAAACCCTCAAGGCCGCCGAAGTGCTGGTCAAGGACGGCTTCGACGTGATGGTCTACACCAGCGATGACCCGATCATCGCTCGTCAACTGGCCGAAGCAGGCTGCATCGCGGTCATGCCGCTGGCCGGCCTTATCGGCACTGGCCTGGGCATCTGCAACCCGTACAACCTGCAGATCATCCTGGAAGAATCCAAGGTGCCGGTGCTGGTCGATGCAGGCGTGGGTACTGCCTCCGATGCCACCATCGCCATGGAAATGGGCTGTGAAGCGGTGCTGATGAACTCGGCCATCGCCCACGCCCAGCAGCCGGTGCTGATGGCCGAGGCCATGAAACACGCAATCGTCGCCGGGCGCATGGCCTACCTGGCCGGGCGCATGCCGAAGAAACTCTATGCCAGCGCGTCTTCGCCGCTGGATGGTCTGATCAAGTAAGAGCTACTGATGACTGAATCGCAAGATACGCCGATCACCACCGACGGCGAAACGCGCCCGCACCGCCGCATCAAGAGTTTCGTGATGCGCGCCGGGCGCATGACCGAAGGCCAGCAACGTGGCCTGGACCAGGGCGGCCCGCTTTATATCCTGCCGCTGGCCGACAGCCCGGTGGACTATGACCAGGTGTTTGGCCGCTCGGCGCCGCGCACCCTGGAAATCGGCTTCGGCATGGGCCATTCCCTGTTGGAAATGGCCGCCGCCGCACCTGAACAAGACTTCATCGGTGTTGAAGTGCACCGCCCAGGTGTGGGTGCACTGCTCAACGGCGTGCTGACCGAAGGCCTGAAGAACCTGCGGGTCTACGATTGCGACGCCATCGAAGTGCTCAACCGCTGTGTGGCCGATAACAGCCTCGACCGCTTGATGCTGTTCTTCCCCGACCCATGGCACAAGGCGCGCCACCACAAGCGCCGTATCGTGCAGCTGGAGTTCGCCGAGCTGGTGCGTCGCAAGCTCAAGCCGGGTGGCGTATTCCATATGGCCACCGACTGGGAACCGTATGCCGAATACATGCTGGAAGTGATGAGCGCGGCTCCGGGGTACCGCAACCTGGCAGCGGACGGGGCTTATGTACCGCGTCCCGAAGAACGTCCCATCACCAAGTTCGAGCGCCGTGGTGAGCGCTTGGGCCATGGGGTTTGGGATTTGAAGTTCGAGAAGGTGGATTGATTGGCCGTTTGAGCCTTTCGATTGTGCGCTGATCTGCCTGAGCAAGCCCTTCGGGGCTTGTTTGCATTCAAGGCCCGGGGTGATTTCATGCGGATCAGTTCGGCGCACCCTGTATGGGCAGCCCAGTGGTAGGGCTACCCTGATGCTGGAGCAGCGTCCAGTGAGCGTTATCCCCGCCGATCAGCGACCACGCCAATCAACACCAGCACCACCAACAGCACCGGCGCCAACGCGTAGTTGTTGAACTGGCTCAGGCCCCTCACCACCCACGGCGTGGCATAGATCAACGCCGCGCCGCTGCCGATCATCACCAGCAGCGCCATGAACGGCACCCGCAGGGCTCCTGCCAGGCCGCCCAGCCGTTGTTCCACCCAGCCCTTGATGTCGGTACCAAACAGCACCAGCAGGCAGCCTACCAAGGCCAGCGAAATCTCAGACAGGTTGCTACGGCTCCAGCGGGAAACCGTTGCCAGCAGGTCAAGTACCAGATCCATGGGTCATCCTTAGGTCAAGAAATACTGCAGCAGGTCATTGAGGAACAGCTGGCCGCGTGGCGTGGCCACCAACCGATCCGGTTCGACCTGCAAAAGGCCTTTTTGTTCGGCGGCGCGGCGGGCCTCAGCCAGCTGTGCCAGTGGCAGGCCGGTACGCTGGCTGAACAGCTCGGCTTCCACGCCATCGGTCAGGCGCAGGGCGTTCATCAGGAACTCGAACGGCAGTTCGTCCACCGGCAGCAGCTTCTCGCCAGCCTTGAACGGCTTGGCCAGGTTCAGGTAGTCCTTGGGCAGGCGGGTCTTCCAGGTGCGCAGGATGCGCCCATCGGCAAAGGTCAGCTTGCCGTGGGCGCCGGCGCCGATGCCGATGAAATCGCCAAAGCGCCAGTAATTGAGGTTGTGCTTGGCGGCACGCCCAGCCTGGGCATAGGCCGAAACCTCGTACTGCTTGTAGCCGTGGGCCGCCATCAGGGCCTGGCCAGCCTCCTGGATGTCCCAAAGGATGTCGTCCTCGGGCAGTTCCGGTGGCTGGTTCCAGAACACCGTGTTTGGCTCCACGGTCAGTTGGTACCAGGACAGGTGCGTCGGCCCCAGGTCGATGGCCTGGCGCAGGTCGCCCAGCGCATCGTCCAGCGACTGATCGGGCAGGCCGTGCATCAGGTCCATGTTGAAGTTGTCGAAGCCGGCTGCCCGGGCCATGCCCGCTGCGCGGATCGCTTCGTCGCCATTGTGGATGCGCCCGAGCGCTTGCAGTTTGGCCGGCTGGAAGCTTTGCACGCCAATCGACAGGCGATTGATGCCCGTTTGCCGGTACGCCTTGAACTTCTCCTGCTCGAACGTCCCTGGGTTGGCTTCCAGCGTGATTTCAATGTCCGGGGCGAAGGGGATGCGTTGCTCCACGCCGCGCAGCAGCCTGCCGAGGGCATGGGCGCTGAACAGGCTCGGAGTACCGCCGCCGAAGAAGATCGACGAAATCGGCCTCCCCTGAACCGCTGGCAGCTCTTGGTCGAGGTCGGTCAGCAGGGCATCGACATAGGCCTCTTCCGGAAGGTCAGGCCCGGCCGCGTGGGAGTTGAAGTCGCAATAAGGGCATTTGCGTACGCACCACGGAATGTGGATGTACAGCGCCAAAGGCGGCAGCGTGGCGAAACCCGCCACGCCAGGCTGGCGCGGCTGGGTGGGCAGCACTTCGATCATGCCAGGCCCAGACGTTGGCGCAGCAGGACCATGGCCCGCGCGCGGTGGCTGAGCTGGTTCTTGTCGGCAGGCGCGAGATCGGCGCTCGAGCAGTTGCGCTCAGGCACCCAGAACAGCGGGTCATAGCCAAACCCTTGATCGCCGCTGGCTTCGAACATGATGCGCCCATGCCACAGGCCTTCGCAGAGAATGGGCAGTGGGTCGTCGGCATGGCGTACCAGTGCCAGCACACAGACGAACTGGGCGCCGCGCTGATCTTGCGGGACATCCTTGAGTGCTTCGAGCAGTTTGGCGTTGTTTGCTGCATCGCCCTTACCGTCGGCATACCGCGCCGAGTAGATGCCTGGCGCGCCGCCGAGAAAGTCGACCGCCAGCCCGGAGTCGTCGGCCAGCGCCGGCAACCCGGAAATGCGTGCGGCATTACGCGCCTTGAGGATGGCGTTTTCGACGAACGACAGGCCGGTTTCTTCGGGCTCTACCTGGCTGAACTCACCGATCGAGCGCAGTTGTACGGTCTGGCCGAGCATGGCCTGAAGTTCCTTGAGTTTGCCGGCATTGTGGCTGGCCAATACGAGTTGCTGGAGATTCATCATTCGCCTGGGAACACTTCCTGGTTGAAGCTGAGTTTATGACTGATCCCGCCGGTTTCGACATTCAGGTCGAAGGTCAGCGTCTCGGCCTGGTCGATCTTGAACTGGGCGATATAGTAGATCGCGCCGCGATCGGTGATTTGCTTGAACGATAACGGGTTGCTGCGCCCGGTGAGGTCTTTCACCGTGCCGCTGACCACCGCCATGGCGGGTTTGCTGGCCTTGAGCACGGCAATGTTGAGCACCCCCTGATTCTTGCTGCGTACAAGCCCAGTGGCGGCGGCAATGTCCGGCTGCAGCATGCTGGAGGTGAAGGCGCTGTAGTGCACCGTCACGTCGCCGAACACCTCCTTGCGCTCGGCTTTGGCGGCATCGGCCGCCAGTGCTGGCAGCGCCAGGCACAGGCTGATCAGGAACAGGGCTAGGCGACGCATGGGGCGATTCCTCTGCTGGGCGTCAGACCGCGAGCGGGTGCTCCTGCAGGCCTGGGCTACTGACGCGGTAGATGCCGATTTCCCCTAACAGATTAGGCCAAAGCCGGCCGCCCCACCCGTTGCGGTGCAAGTGGTCGACGGCCAGGCGGTCCAGGACCTTGGCACGGCGCTCATGGCACAGCTGTTCGAAGTCGGCGAAGGTGCAGAAGTGGATGTTCGGCGTGTTGTACCAGGTGTACGGCATGAAGTCCGAAACCGGCATGCGGCCTTTGGTTGCCAAGTACCAGCGGCAACGCCAGTGGCCGAAGTTGGGGAAGGTGATGATGCACTGGCGGCCCACCCGAAGCATCTCGTCGAGAATGCGGTCGGGGTACTCCACGGCCTGCAGGGCCTGGGTCATGATCACAACGTCGAAGCTGTTGCTGGCGAAGTTGCCCAGGCCTTTGTCCAAGTCCTGTTCAATGACGTTGACGCCTTTGGCCACGCACGCGGCGATGTTGTCGGGGTCGATTTCCAGCCCATAGCCTGTAACCTGCTTGCGGTCACGCAGCGAAGCCAGCAGCTCGCCACTGCCGCAGCCCAGGTCGAGTACCCGGCTGCCGGCGGGAATCCAGTCGTGGATGATTTCCAGATCGGCTCTCATGCTGTCCTCAGATGGCGATGCGGTT
Organism: Pseudomonas sp. NPDC089758; assembly: GCF_044748705.1. Lineage (NCBI taxonomy): Bacteria > Pseudomonadati > Pseudomonadota > Gammaproteobacteria > Pseudomonadales > Pseudomonadaceae > Pseudomonas > Pseudomonas sp. NPDC089758. Next base: position 87,862 of record NZ_JBIVGN010000015.1, on the reverse strand, counting down.
CATGTAGTTCGCGAAACCCTGCATGTAGCGAGGCGTGGGGATCAGGAAGGCATCGTGCCCGTAAGGGGAATCGATCTCCAGGTAACAGACGTTCTTGCGTGCCGCCATCAGGGCATTGACGATCTCGCGCGAGCGAGCCGGCGAGAACCGCCAGTCGGTGGTGAACGACATGATGCAGTAGTCGGCTGTGACGTGGGCCAGGGTCGCGGCCAGGTCGCCGCCATTGGCCGCCGCCGGGTCGAAGTAGTCCAGCGCCTTGGTCATCAGCAGGTAGGTGTTGGCGTCGAAGCGCCCGGAGAACTCTTCGCCCTGATAGCGCAGGTAGCTCTCTACCTGGAATTCCACGCTGTGGAAGTCGTAATTGAGCTTGTCGCTCTTGAGCTCCCGGCCAAACTTTTCACCCATCGAGTCGTCGGACAGGTAGGTGATATGCCCGACCATGCGCGCCAGCATCAGACCACGCTTGGGGATCACGCCCTGGTCCTGGAACGAGCCGCCGTGGAATTCAGGGTCGGTGAGGATGGCCTGGCGCGCCACTTCGTTGAAGGCAATGTTCTGCGCCGACAACTTAGGTGCCGAGGCAATGTCGACGCAATGGCGCACGCGGTCGGGGTAGGTCATGGTCCACTGCAAAGCCTGCATGCCGCCGAGGCTTCCGCCGACGATGGCCGCCCACTGCTGGATGCCCAGGCGATCGGCCAGGCGTGCCTGGCTGTGTACCCAGTCTTCTACGGTCAATACCGGGAAATCGGCGCCATACGGCTTGCCGGTGGCGGGGTTGACGCTGCTGGGGCCAGTGCTGCCGTTGCAGCCACCGAGGTTGTTCAGGCTGACCACGAAGAAACGGTTGGTGTCGATCGGCTTGCCGGGGCCGATGCAGCTGTCCCACCAGCCGGGCTTGCGGTCGGTGGCAGCGTGGTAGCCGGCCGCATGATGGTGGCCAGACAGCGCATGGCAGATCAGCACAGCATTGCTGGCGTTGGTATTGAGGGTGCCATAGGTCTCGTAGACCAGCTCGTAGCTGGCCAGAGAGCGGCCACAGGCCAGGGCCAGCGGTTCATCGAACCGGGCTATTTGCGGTGTAACCAGACCGACGGAATCTTCGGGAAGGACAGTGGACATCGACCCTGCTCACGCTTGACGGAGGCGTAAGTCTAAAGAGCGCTACCCCCAGCGGCAAGCAAAGGCTTGCCGCTGAGAACAACAGGGGTCAGATCATCCGCCACAGTTCCTGTGGCATGCCGGCATAGGCTGCCAGCGGGGGCATGACGAACGATTGCAGCACCTGGATGGCGATGAAGGCGAAGATCGGCGAAATGTCCATGCCGCCCAGGTTGGGTACGATGCGGCGGAACGGCGCCAGCACGGGTTCGCTGATCTGGTAGGCCAGCTCGGCCGCTGGGTTGTGGCTGTTCGGCGCGACCCAGGACACGATCACCATGACGATCATCGCGACCCAGAAAATCTTCAGGAACAGCGAGGTGATGCCGATGATCGCCCACATCAGCAGGTGCAGCACATCACCGAAGGTGCCGTAGGTCACCATCAGCACGAAGCCCATCAGCAGAGCCTGGATCACCACTGCCAGCAGCAGCGACGAGGTATCCAGGCCGCCGACGCTCGGGATGATGCGACGGATCGGCTTGAGCAGCGGTTGCGTGGCACGCACCGCGAATTGGCACAGCGGGTTGTAGAAGTTGGCCTTCACCAGCTGCAGCACGAAACGCAGCAGGACGATCACCAGGTACAGGCTGACCAGGGTTTGCACCACGAAGATCGCGGCGCCGGACAATGCATTCATCTAAGACTCCTTATTTGCCCAATTGCTCGGCCAGCTCGGCAGAACGCTTCGCCGCGGCGGCCAGTGCCTGCTCGACGATGGCTTCTAAACCGTTGCTCTGGAACGACTTGATCGCGGCTTCTGTGGTGCCGGCTGGCGAAGTGACCCGGCGGCGCAGCTCGGCGGCGTCAACGTCGCTGGCCACCGCCATGTGCGCGGCACCCAGTGCGGTCTGCAGGGTCAGCTGGGTAGCGGTTTCGCGTGGCAGACCAAGCTTCTCGCCGGCGGCAGTCATGGCTTCGATCAGCAGGAAGAAATAGGCCGGACCGCTGCCCGAAACCGCCGTCACGGCATCGAGCTGGTGTTCGTGCTCAAGCCACAAGGCGGTGCCCACGGCCGATAGCAGCTGCTCGGCCTGCTGGTGCTGTGTGCTGGTGACTTCGGCGGTGGCATACAGCCCGCTGACGCCTTGGCGCAGCAGGGCCGGCGTGTTGGGCATGCAACGTACCACCGGGCGGGCGCCTAGCCAGGCCTGAAGGCTGGCGCAGGTGATGCCGGCGGCAATCGAAACGATCAGCTGGCCATCCTGCAGGTTCGGCTGCAGGGCCTCGCAGACGGTTCTCATCACCTGCGGTTTGACTGCCAGGACGATCACGTCGGCCCCGGCGATGGCTTGTGCGTTGTCTTCGAATACCTCGATACCGTGCTCGGCCTGGACCCGGGTGCGGGTTTCGGCGCCTGGATCGCTGGCGCGGATCTGCGTGGCGTCCAGGCCTTGGGCGCGCAGGCCGCCGATCAGGCTGGCAGCCATGTTGCCGGCGCCGATGAAAGCAATACGTGTCTTGCTCATGTCAGGTCCTTGAGGGAAAGAGTGAGTAAAGCATGGAATCAGACGGGGCCGTAGCTGCGGGCCCCGAACAGGGCGGTGCCGATACGCACCCAGGTCGCACCCTGCGCGATGGCGGCTTCCAAGTCATGGCTCATGCCCATGGACAGGGTATCAAGGCCAAGATTCAGGCCCTCCTGCAGCTGGCGCAGGCTGGCAAAGGCGGCTTCTTGCTCGGCGCGGTCTTCGCTGGGTTCGGGGATGGCCATCAGCCCGCGCAGGCGCAGGTTGGGCAGTGTGGCCACGGCATTGGCCAGGCCCGGCAAGTCCTCGGGCGCACAGCCCGATTTGCTGGCCTCGCCGCTGACATTCACCTGCAGGCAGATGTTCAGTGGCGGCAGGCTGGGTGGGCGCTGTTCAGACAGGCGTTGGGCGATCTTCAGGCGGTCCACGGAGTGTACCCAGTCGAAATGCTCGGCAATGGCTTTGGTCTTGTTCGACTGAATGGGGCCGATGAAGTGCCAGATCAAGGGCAAGTCCTGCAGGTCCTGCTGCTTGGCCAGGGCTTCCTGCAGGTAATTCTCACCGAAATCGCATACCCCTGCGGCATGCAGCTCGCGGATGGCACTGGCCGGTTTGGTCTTGCTGACTGCCAGCAACGTGAGGCTGGCCGGGTCGCGCCCAGCCGCCTGGGCTGCGCTATCGATACGGGCGGCAAGGGCGCGAAGGTTGTCTGCTATGGTGGACATGGATCGATGCCGTTGGCTCAGGAGTCAGCGGCATTCTACCTGCTTGATGGCCGTTGGGGAGTCTCATGGACGTGACTGACCTGTTGGCTCGGGCTGGCGATGCAGGGGCGAGCGACCTGCACCTGGCCGCGGGCGAGATACCGATGCTGCGCGTGGAGGGTGAACTGCGGCGCATGGCGCTACCGAGCATGACGCCTTTGGCGTTGACCGATGCCCTGGCGCCGCTGCTCGATGAGCGCCGGCGCCAGCAGTGGGCGCAAGGTGACGAGCAGGACCTGGCACTGGAACTGCCCCCGCTTGGGCGCTTTCGCCTGAACCTGTTTCGCCAGTTGAATGGCCCGGCGGCCACCTTTCGCTTGATCCCGAAGCGGATCGCGACACTCGACGAGCTCGACCTTGAAGATGTGTTTCGTTCTGTTGCGCAGTGGACTGACGGCCTGATTCTGCTCGGCGGGCCTACCGGCAGTGGTAAGTCCAGCACGTTGGCGGCGCTGGTCGATCAGCTGAACCGGCAGCGGCCCTTGCACATCATCACCCTCGAAGACCCTGTCGAAGTTATCCACAGCAGCCAGCGAAGCCTGGTCAATCAGCGTGAGATCGGTCGACACTGCCGCGATTTTTCCCAAGGGTTGCGCAGCGCCTTGCGTCAGGACCCGGACGTGATCGTGATAGGCGAATTGCGCGACCTGGAGACGATTCGCCTGGCGTTGCGGGCTGCGGAGACCGGCCACCTGGTGTTGGCAACCGTACATACGCGCTCGGCTGCCGGTAGTGTCGACCGGCTGGTGGAAGTGTTTGCCGCCGAGGAGAAACCGCTGGTGCGGGCGATGTTGGCGGAGTCATTGCGCATGGTCGTTGCGCAGGTGCTGGTCAAGCGTGCCGGGGGCGGGCGGGTGGCAGCCCGGGAGGTGCTGGTGGGTACGCCCGCGGTGCGCAACCTCATCCGCGAGGGGCGCATGGCGCAATTGAATTCGGTGATGCAGGCGGGTGCTGCGCAGGGTATGCGCACGATGGAGGGGGCATTGCAGCGATTGAAGGCGCAGGGATTGATCGGGGCCGTGTAGCGGTGGCCCCAGCAATCGATGGGTCGCCTGGCAGGTCAGCGCTTGGCCAGAGCCAACTGCTGCGGCTGCTTCGGCAACACCCGCTTGGCCACGACGTAATGCTTCTGCCAGTAAGGCTTGCTCAGGTTGTCGATGCTCACCCGCTTGCCGCGGCGCGGTGCGTGGATGAAGCGATCGTTGCCCAGGTAGATGGCGACGTGGTTGACGCGGCGGCTCTTGATGTTGAAAAAGATCAGGTCGCCAGGCTTCAGGTCGCTTTTGGCCACCTTCACGCCGTGGCCCTTGGCCATGGCATTGGAGGTGCGCGGCAGGTCGACGTCAGCCACCTCGTTGAAGGCATACTTGACCAGCCCGCTGCAATCGAACCCTTTTTTAGGGCTGCTGCCGCCCCAAACATAAGGTGTGCCGAGCACATTCACGGCGCGGCTAAGCACGTCGCTGCTCTGTTTCGGCGACATGGCGGCGACCGGCAGGTTGTGCACCTGGCCAGCGTTAGTGGCGCGTGCACGCATCGCGATGTGCTTGCTCGGTGCGCGTTTCACCGTGGCATTGGTGGTATAGCCGGTGAAACCATTTGGAAGACGTTGCTCACGGTTGGTGGCGTGGGCGGCCAGGGGCAATAATAGGCAGAGGGTCAGCCATGTCTTTAACAAAGGCGGCATAGATGAAGCTCTTGTGAAGTTTTAATAGTGGTTTTGGTGTTGGCGCGCAACTTTATAACAGCTTTTCGATCAATTTTTGATCCGTTGGTCGATTGTCATGTTGCCGTACGTCGGCCTGCCGCGAAAAAGTCACATTTTTTTTTAGAAAATTTTCGGCTAAGCCATGGGGGCTATGAATGAACAGTTATGAACACGGGGCGCCGTTTCACGACACCCACAGCAAGGTCATTGGCTACCTGTTGTGGATTTTCGGCTTCACCGGCTCGCACCGCTTCTACTACGGCAAGCCGATCACCGGCACCATCTGGTTCTTCACGCTGGGCTTGCTGGGCATAGGCTGGCTGATCGACCTGTTCCTGATCCCGTCGATGGACCGGGAGGCCGACTTACGCTTCCAGTCTGGGCGCATCGACTACAACATTGCCTGGGTACTGCTGACCTTCCTCGGCATTTTTGGCGCACATCGCCTGTACCAGGGCAAGTGGATCACCGCGATCATCTACTTCTTTACCGGCGGCCTGTTCCTGGTGGGTGTGCTGTATGACTTCTGGACGCTGAACGGCCAGATTTCCCAGGCCAACGCCGAGCGCCGTTGAGCACAAAAAAGGCCTTGTCACGCTGAGCGACAAGGCCTTTTTCGTTACTGGCGGGTCTGCCGCTGCTGCAGTAGCAGGTTGCTGAACCCTGCGCCGGCCAGTTGCTTCTGCGCACCGGTCAACTGCTCGCGGTTGCTGTAGGGGCCGACCAGCACGCGGTACCAGGTTTCATCCTTGACCGTGCCTGATTCCACCTTCACCGTCTGGCCCAGCAGGATGATCTGCGCCCGCACCTTGTCGGCGTCAGCCTGCTTGCGGAACGAGCCCGCCTGAAGGAAGTACTGCGTGGTGGCTGCAGGTTTGATCACTGGTGGCGCCGGCGGTGGCGTCTGGCCCAGCAGTGCGGCCTGGGCGCGTGCAGTGTCGATTTTCGCCGCTTCGGCAGGTGTGACCGGGGTCACCGGCTGGGCTGGGACAGGCGGCGTCTTCTCAGGCACGGCTTCTGGCGGCACGATCACTTCCGACTCGGGCAGCAGGGTGTAGAAGTCATACTTGGGCTTTACCGGCTGCTGCGTCGTGGCCGTCGCGGTTTTGCCCGCCTCGGCCACTTTCGCCGGCTTCTGCTGCTCGGGCTTGGCGCGCTTGATGTCGCCGCCCCCAGGCTCGAGCTTCATCAGGAAGACGATGAAGGCGCCGACCGTCAGGCCGACTGCCAGCCATATCCAGCCGGGAATCGGCTGTTTGGCCGGTGCCTGGGTGCGGCTTGCGCCGCGCTTGGGAGCTGGTTTTTTCTTGGCAGCCAACTTACATGCGCTCCAGGGTTTCCAGGCCGAGCAGCTCCAGACCTTGCTTCAGGGTGCGCCCCGTCAGGGCCGCCAGGCGCAGACGGCTCTGCTGTTGCTCGGGGGTTTCGGCGGCGAGGATCGGGCAATTCTCGTAGAAGCTGGAGAACAGGCCGGCCAGGTCGTACAGGTAGGTGCACAACACGTGCGGGGTGCCTTTTTCGGCAACGTTGTTGAGGACTTCACCGAACTGCGCCAGGCGTGCAGCCAGGTCCTGCTCGTGGGCAGCCTGCAGCACGATGTGCCCATCCACCTCGTCAAAGCCCTTGCCCAGCTTGCGGAACACGCCGGCCACGCGGGTGTAGGCGTACAGCAGGTAAGGCGCGGTATTGCCTTCGAAGTTGAGCATCAGCTCGAAGTTGAAGCTGTAGTCGCTGGTACGGTGCTTCGACAGGTCTGCGTATTTCACCGCGCCGATACCGACCACTTCACCGATGCGGCGCAGTTCGTCCTCGGCCAGGCTCGGGTTTTTCTCCTTGACCAGGGCGTAGGCACGGTCCTTGGCCTCGGTGAGCAGGTCGATCAGCTTCACGGTGCCGCCATCGCGGGTCTTGAATGGGCGGCCATCGGCGCCGTTCATGGTGCCGAAGCCCATGTGTTCCATCTGCATCGGGTGGCCGACGAAACCAGCGCGGCGCGCCACTTCGAACACCTGGTTGAAATGCAGGGCCTGGCGTTGGTCGACGAAGTACAGCGCGCGGTCGGCCTTGAGCACATTGCTGCGATAGCGCACGGCTGCCAGGTCGGTGGTGGCGTACAGGTAGCCGCCGTCGGCCTTCTGGACGATCACGGGCAAGGGCTCGCCTTCGCTGTTCTTGAACTCTTCGAGGAACACGCACTGGGCGCCTTGGTCCTCGACCAGCAGGCCTTTGGCCTTGAGGTCGGCCACCACGTTGGCGAGGTCGGCGTTGTAGGCGCTTTCGCCCATCACGTCGGCCATGGTCAGTTTGACGTTGAGCAGCTCGTAGGTTTTCTGGCAGTGCGACAGTGAAATGTCCTTGAAGCGCGTCCACAGCGCCATGCACTCGGGGTCGCCGGCCTGCAGCTTGACCACCAGGCCTCGGGCGCGAGTGGCGAATTCTTCGGACTCGTCGAAGCGCTTCTTGGCAGCGCGGTAGAAGTTTTCCAGATCAGACAGCTCGTCGCTGGTGATCGGGTTTTCTTCCAGATAGGCCAGCAGCATGCCGAACTGAGTACCCCAGTCGCCCACGTGGTTCTGGCGGATGACCTCATCACCCAGGAACTCCAGGACGCGGGCGACGCTGTCACCGATGATGGTCGAGCGCAGGTGGCCGACGTGCATCTCCTTGGCCAGGTTCGGCGCCGATAGGTCGATCACGACCTTCTGTGCAGGGCCAGCCTTGCGCGCACCCAGGTGTGCATCGGCCAGGGCGGCATCCAGGCGGTTGGCCAGGGCGTCGGTGTTCTGGAAGAAGTTGAGGAAACCTGGGCCGGCGATCTCGACCTTGCTGATGTCGGTGCTGGCCGGCAGGGCTGCAATCAGCTTTTCGGCCAGGTCGCGTGGTTTCATGCCGGCCGGCTTGGCCAGCATCATCGCGATGTTGCTGGCGAAGTCGCCGTGGGTCTTGTCCCGGGCGTTTTCCACCTGGATCGCCGGCGACAGCCCTTCAGGCAGCACACCGTCGGTGACGAGTTGGGTGAGGGCTTGCTGGATCAGCTGGCGAATGGTGTCTTTCATTGGGATCTCTTTTCGACCGCTAGCGCGGAGGAGCGCCTGGGTGCGCAGGTGGAAAAACTGGGCATTATCCGTTGCTGGGCTCGGGTTGCCAAGCTTCTAGCTTCAAGCCGCAAGCCTGAAGCTGCAAGCCTCAAGCTGCAAGCTGCAAGCTGCAAGCCTCAAGCTGCAAGCTGCAAGAAAAAGCGCGATCGCCACCGGCCTGCTCTTGCTTGCCGCTTGCCGCTCAATAAAGGTCAACCGGGTCGACATCCAGCGACCAGCGTACTTGCCGGCCGCCTGGAAGCTGCTCCAGCACCAGTAGCCAGGCACTGATGAGACGATGCAGTGGTGCCCGGGTTTCGGCCTGTATCAATAGCTGCGCACGGAAGCGCCCGGCTTTGCGCTCCATCGGAGCAGGTACCGGGCCCAACAGTTCAATGCCAGGCAAGTGTTGCTCCGTCACCAGGCGCTGCGCTGCGCTGCAGGCTTCGTCTAGGAAACCTTCGGCCTGCCCGGGCTTGTGCGCTTCGGCGCGCAGCAGGGCAAGGTGGGAATACGGGGGCAGGCCGGCGGCGCGGCGTTCGTCCAGGGCCTGTTCGGCAAAGGCGAAATAGCCTTGCTCGGTCAACTGCACCAACAGCGGGTGGTCGGCCAGGTGCGTCTGGATGACCACCTTGCCGGGCTCCTCGGCACGCCCGGCGCGCCCGGCCACCTGCACGATCAGTTGTGCCATGCGCTCGGTGGCGCGGAAGTCACCGGAGAACAGCCCGCCATCGGCATCGAGAATCGCGACCAAGGTAACCCGGGGGAAGTGATGCCCCTTGGCCAGCATCTGCGTTCCGACCAGGATGCTCGGCTGGCCGCGCTGGATGGTGCTGAACAAATTGTGCATGGCGTCCTTGCGGGCCGTGCTGTCGCGGTCGACCCGCAGGATCGGGTAATCGGGGAACAATACCTTCAGGCGTTCCTCGGCGCGCTCGGTACCTGCACCTACCGGGCGCAAGTCGACATGGTTGCACTTGGGGCACTGGTGCGGCAGGCGTTCGTCGTACCCGCAATGGTGGCAGCGCAGTACGCCGGCGCGCTGATGCACGGTCATGCGGGCATCGCAGCGCGGGCATTCGCTGAGCCAGCCGCAGTCGTGGCACAGCAGCGTCGGGGCGAAGCCACGGCGGTTGAGGAAAACCAGCACCTGCTGGCCTGCTTCCAGTGTCTGGCGGATGGCCTGTTGCAGCGGGCCGCTGATGCCGCTGTCCAGCGGCAGGCTTTTCACATCCAGGCGGAGCATGCGTGGTGGGCGCGCGCCTCCTGCGCGCTGGTTCATGCGTAGCAGGCGGTAGCGGCCGGTCAGGGCATTGTGCAAGGTTTCCAGCGACGGGGTGGCCGAGCCGAGCAGGATCGGGATGTTTTCCTGGTGCGCGCGCACCATCGCCAGGTCGCGGGCGTGGTAGCGCAGGCCTTCCTGCTGTTTATAAGAGCCGTCATGCTCCTCGTCGATGATGATCAGGCCCGGGTTCTTCATCGGCGTGAACAGCGCCGAACGCGTGCCGATGATGATATCGGCCTCGCCATCTCGCGCCGCCAGCCAGGCGTCGAGGCGTTCGCGGTCATTGACGGCCGAATGCACCAGGGCGATGCGTGCGTTGAAACGCTGTTCGAAACGCGCCAGGGTTTGCGGGCCGAGGTTGATTTCCGGGATCAGCACCAGCGCCTGCTTTCCAGCCTCCAGGGTTTCGCGGATCAGTTGCAGGTAGACCTCGGTCTTGCCGCTGCCGGTAACGCCAGCCAGAAGAAACGCATTGAAGCCGTCAAAGCCATCGCGCACGGCCTCGAAGGCCACTCGCTGCTCTTCGTTTAGCGGCAGTTCCGGCTGGGCCAGCCAGTGCTCATGGCGTTGTTCCGGCAGGTGGCGGCGTGTTTCGAGCTGAACCAGGTCCTTGGCCAGTAACAGGTCAAGGCTGTCCTTGTTAAGGTTGAGCTTGCTCAGCAGGCTGTGCGCAACGCCGTGCGGGTGTTGCGCCAGCGTTCTGAGAGCGTCCCGCTGGCGCGGTGCGCGGGCGATGCGCGGGTCTTCCAGGCGGGCGCCTGGGGCCACGTGCCAGAAGCGCTCCTGGCGCATCTCGGCCGGCTCGCCTTGGCGCAGCAAGGTCGGCAAGGCCCAGCTCAGGGTGTCGCCGAGGCTGTGCTGGTAGTACTGGGCTGTCCACAGGCACAGCTTGAACAGCGGTGCAGGGACCGGTGAAACCGGGTCGAGCAGGGCGCTGGCCGGCTTCAGCTTGTCGGCAGGGACCTCGCTGTGGTCGCAGACCTCCACCAGCACGCCGATCATCTCGCGGCGGCCGAACGGCACGCGGATGCGCATTCCGGGGGTCAGTGCCTGGCGCGCCATGCTCGCCGGCGCCCTGTAATCGAACAAGCGACGCAGGGGGGAAGGCAGGGCAAGGCGTAGAATGACGTCGGACACGCGTAAGGGCTCGCAGGGCGTTTCAAAGACTGGCGAGCCTAGCAGACGACAGTCGGTGCAAGCGACAACTTGCGTCGAGGCGGCGCTCTGGTATTATTCCCCGCCTAATTACGTGCGGTATTCAACAATTGGTGTTGGGTGGCGGCACGCAGCTCGAGGAAGTGACCATGAAAGCTGATATTCATCCGAACTACGAAGCAGTTGCTGTGACCTGCAGCTGCGGCAACAAATTCGAAACCCGTTCGACCCTGGGCAACACCCTGGCGATCGACGTTTGCAACCTGTGCCACCCGTTCTACACCGGTAAGCAGAAAGTGCTGGACACCGGTGGCCGCGTTCAGCGCTTCGCCGATCGCTTCGGTATGTTCGGTACCAAGAAGTAATCATGCGCATGGCGAACCCTTCGGGTTTCGCGTTGTTGCTGAAAAAGGCGCCCCTTGTGGGCGCCTTTTTTGTGGGCGCTCTCTGGCAAGGGTCGGCCCTGGCGTTTTGCCCATTGCCGGACGGGCCGCAGAGCGCGGCGGTGCGCCAGGTGGTCGATGGCGACACGCTGCGCCTTACCGACGGTCGCAGTGTGCGCATGATTGGCATCAACGCCCCGGAGATCGGGCGTAAGGGGCGCGCCAGCGAGCCTTTTGCAGTCACTGCCAAACGGCGTTTGCAAGCGCTGGTCAAGGCCAGCGACGGCCGTGTCTGGTTGGTGCCCGGCGTCGAGCCCAAGGACAAGTATGGGCGGACCCTGGCGCACGTTTACGCCCGCAATGGCGACAATCTTGAAGCGCGGTTGCTTAGCGAGGGGCTTGGTTACCGCGTTGCGGTTGCGCCCAATGTGCGCCTGGTGGCCTGCCAACAGGTGGCCGAGCAATCGGCGCGCAAGGCAGGCGCTGGCCTTTGGCGCAGTTCCCCGGTACGGCGCGCCAGCCAGGTCCGCCAGTCGGGCTTTGCGGTGATCGGCGGCAGTATTCGCAATATTGCGCGCAATCGTGGGGGCATCTGGCTGGAGCTGGAAACTGACGTGGTGCTGCAGGTTCCCGCTCGTCTGCAACGCAACTTCCCCGCCGGCTTCTTCGATAACCTCAAAGGACGCCAGGTCGAGGCGCGTGGCTGGGTGCTGGATCGTTCCCGCAAGGGTGGGCTCAAGCCGGGGCAGCGACGCTGGGTGTTACCAATCACCGATCCGAGCATGCTTGAACGTATTTCGAGCTGAAAAGATGTAGACATTTCGCTGTTAGATTGTACACACTGTGGTTCGAATGCCCCCGTGTGTTATAGCGTAAAGTCTTAGGCTAAAGGCCTTGACACAAGTGACCGGCCAGTCTTGTGGCTCCCCGGCTCTTTGCGTATCCTCGGCGGTCCGTCAGAACAGTAAATAGCGGAATGCCCACCATGTCAGACCTGAAAACCGCCGCTCTCGAATACCACGCTCAACCTCGTCCGGGGAAACTGAGCGTCGAGCTCTCCAAGCCCACTGCCACCGCCCGTGATCTCGCCCTGGCCTACAGCCCAGGCGTTGCAGAACCGGTGCGTGAAATCGGCCGTGATCCTGAGCTGGCCTACAAATACACTGGCAAGGGCAACCTTGTTGCAGTTATTTCCGATGGCACCGCCATCCTCGGTCTGGGTGACCTTGGCCCACTGGCTTCCAAGCCGGTCATGGAAGGCAAGGGCGTTCTGTTCAAGCGTTTCGCCGGTATCGACGTATTCGATATCGAAGTCGAGTCGGAAAGCCCGCAAGCGTTCATCGACACCGTTCGCCGCATCTCGATTACCTTCGGTGGCATCAACCTCGAAGACATCAAGGCGCCAGAGTGCTTCGAGATCGAGCGCACCCTGATCGAGCAGTGCGACATCCCTGTGTTCCACGATGACCAGCACGGCACCGCTATCGTTACTGCGGCCGGCATGATCAACGCCCTGGAAATCGCGGGCAAGAAGCTCGAAGACGCCAAGATCGTCTGCCTGGGGGCTGGCGCTGCCGCCATCTCTTGCATGAAGCTGCTGGTCAGCATGGGTGCCAAGGTCGAAAACATCTTCATGATCGACCGCAGCGGCGTCATCCACGCTGGCCGTGACGATCTGAACCAGTACAAGGCCCAGTTCGCTCACGCTACCGACAAGCGCACCCTGGCTGATGCACTGGACGGCGCCGATGTATTCGTTGGCCTGTCCGGCCCGAACCTGCTGAGCGCGGAAGGCCTGAAATCGATGGCTGCCAACCCGATCGTGTTCGCCTGCTCGAACCCGGACCCGGAGATCTCGCCAGAGCTGGCTCATGCCACCCGCAGCGACGTGATCATGGCGACCGGTCGTTCCGACTACCCGAACCAAGTCAACAACGTGCTGGGCTTCCCGTTCATCTTCCGTGGTGCCCTGGACGTTCGCGCCAAGCGTATCAACGAAGAAATGAAGATCGCCGCGGCCATCGCACTGAAGGACCTGGCCAAGCTGCCGGTGCCTAAGGAAGTTTGCGAAGCCTATGGCGTGGAAGGCTTGGAGTTCGGTCGCGAGTACATCATTCCGAAGCCACTGGACGCCCGCCTGATCACCGTCGTTTCCGATGCCGTAGCCAAGGCTGCCATCGAATCCGGCGTAGCTACCCTGCCATATCCGAAACACTACCCGCTCAACAGCGTGGACGAAGTGTTCAACGGCTGAAGCAAGGCGCAAAAAAGAACCGGCTCATATGAGCCGGTTTTTTTTGCTGCAAGCTGCAAGCTGCAAGCTGCAAGCTACAAGCTACAAGCTACAAGCCTCACCGCGCCAGCATTGACTGGCGCGGTGGTTCAGTCAGCCGAGAACAGCTTGCCGCTTGCAGCTTGAAGCTTGCCGCTTAAAACAGATCCATGGGCGCCGCTTCGTCGGCTGGGAGGGGGCTGCCGGGGGCTGCGCCGTTGCCCAGTTCGTCTACCGAGGGGGGCGAGTCTTCAGCTTTGAACAGCTCGAAATAAGCATTAGGCGTGCTCGGGGAGGCGGCGCGGCCGCTCACCGGGTCGACCCGCAGGCTGAGGATGCCTTCCGGTTCTGCAGGCGGATGGTTGGGTTTGTCCTTTAGAGCCGCGCCCATGAAGCTCATCCAGATCGGCAGTGCAGCCGTCCCGCCATATTCACGGCGGCCCAGGGTTTCCGGCTGGTCGAAACCTACCCACACGGTAGTGACGTAATCGGCATTGTAGCCAGAGAACCAGGCATCCTTGGACTCGTTGGTGGTGCCGGTCTTGCCCGCCAGGTCCGTACGGCCCAAGGCCAGGGCACGGCGCCCGGTGCCGCGTTTGATTACGTCCTGCAGCATGCTCGTCAGGATATAGGTGGTCCGGCCATCGATGATCTGCTCGGCGGTTACCGGCACTTGTGGAACAGGGGCCGGCTGGTTCGCAGCCGACGGCCCCTCACCTGGCAGCGACGCCGTGCTGATCGGTTGCTCTGGTGCCGCGAGGCCCGCATCGTCTTCGGCGCCCTGCGGCACGCGCGCAGGGTTGGCGGTGAACAGCGTCTCACCGTTGCGGCTCTCGATGCGCTCGATCAGGTACGGGTTGATCTTGTAACCACCGTTGGCGAAGGTGCTCCAGCCCGTAGCGATTTCCATCGGCGTCAGGGTCGCGGTGCCCAATGCCAGCGAAAGGTTGGGCGGCAGGTCCTGCTTGTTGAAGCCGAACTTGGTGATGTAGTCGATGGTGCGGCCTACGCCCATGGCCTGCAGCAGACGGATCGATACCAGGTTGCGCGACTTGTACAGCGCTTCGCGCATACGAATCGGGCCGAGGAAGGTGTTGTTGTCATTCTTCGGTCGCCATTCCTTGTCCAGGTACTCGTCGACGAACACGATCGGCGCGTCGTTGACCAGGCTGGAGGCGGTATACCCGCTGTCCAGTGCCGCACTATAGATGAAGGGCTTGAAGCTCGAACCGGGCTGGCGCTTGGCCTGCATGGCGCGGTTGTAGTTGCTCTGCTCGAACGAGAAGCCGCCAACCAGTGCACGAATGGCGCCGTTGTAAGGGTCCAGCGTGATCAGCGCGCTCTGCGCTGCCGGGACCTGGCTGAATTTGAGTGTGCCGTCGTCCAGGCGCTGCACGCGTATCAGGTCGCCGACCTGGGCCACGTCCGCCGGCGATTGTGGCGCCCGGCCCTGAGCATTGCTATTGATGAACGGCCGCGCCCACTTCATGGTGTCCCAGGCGATGTCTTCTTCCTTGCCGCCACGGGTCAGCACCTTCAGGCCACTCTTCTCGACCTGGGTGACGATGGCCGGTTCCAACCCGCCCAAGGTGCGCTGCTTGTTCAATTCCTGCAGCCAGGCAGCCTGACCTTTGCCCGGGAAGCGCGATTCAGGGCCGCGGTAGCCGTGGCGCTCATCATAATCGGACAGGCCACCGTGAACGGCCTTGTTGGCCATTTCCTGCATGTCGCTCGGCACGGTGGTGGTGACGCGGAAGCCTTCGGTATACGCCTCGCTGCCATAGCGGCCGACCATTTCAGCTCGGGCCATCTCGGCGATGTAGGGCGCATTCACCTCTGGTGCCGATACGTGGTAGCTGGCGTTGAGCGGTTCGGCCAGGGCGGCCTGGTAGCTCTCTTCGTCGATCTTGCCGAGCTTGTACATGCGGCCCAGGATCCAGTCGCGGCGCTCTTTTGCGCGCGCCGGGTTGGCCAGAGGGTTGAAGCGCGACGGCGCTTTGGGCAGGCCAGCGATCATCGCCATCTGCGCCAGGCTCACGTCACGGATCGACTTGCCATAGTAAACCTGTGCGGCAGCGTCGATGCCGTAGGCGCGGTTGCCCAGGTAGATCTTGTTCACGTACAGCTCAAGGATCTCGTCCTTGGTCAGTTCGCGCTCGATCTGCAGTGCCAGCAGAATCTCGTTGGTCTTGCGCGAGAAGCTGCGCTCGCTGGTGAGGAAGTAGTTCTTCGCCACCTGCATGGTAATTGTGCTGCCGCCGGTCTGTATGTGACCGGTTTTCACCAGTTGGGTCGCGGCGCGCATCAGGCTGCCCGGGTCGACGCCGTAGTGATTGAGGAAATTGTCGTCCTCGGCTGACAGAAGCGCCTGTATGAATTGCGGGGGAATGTCCGCGAAGCGGATGGGCGAGCGGCGCATTTCGCCAAATTCAGCGATCAGCTTGCCATCGCTGCTGTACACCCTCAGGGGTATCTGCAACTGGATGCTTCTGAGCGAATCGACCGACGGCAGGTTGGGGCTAAGATACAGAAACGCACCGCTCACACCGAGTACGAGCGCGCAGATGACTGCGACGAAAGACCACCAGAAGAACTTCAGCAGGCGTATCAAGGCTTTTGGGTGTCCAGGTTGAGGGGTGGGTTGCGCACGGAGCCGGCGGACGAAAAAAAACGCTGGGCATTATAAGCATTTTTCGCCTCGCCGGGTGACCGGCCGGGCAGCCCGCTGCACCGTCTGGCCATCGAGCCTGGGTGCTGGTGCGGGTTTCAGGGCTGACACAGAGGAGCAGCGATGCTTGGACGCATGGGCAAGGATGCCGGTTCACTGTTGGGGGTTGAAATTGCCGCCGATTCGATTCGGCTTGTACAACTGCAACGCAGAAAAGGGCGCTGCGAGCGTCTTGCCTGGGAGGCCGAGCCGTTCGAGCCCGCAGGTGCTGGTGAGTGGTGGCAGGTGCCCGATCGCGTAGTGGCGGCGCTGCATCGCGCTTGTCGGCGCAGTGGCAGCCGCCAGCGGCGGGCCGCAGTGGCGCTGCCTGCCTCGCAGGTGATCTGCAAGTTGTGCCAGCTACCGGCCGACCAGCCGGTGGCCGAGATGGAGGCGCAACTCCTGGCTGATGCGGACAGGTTGTTTCCTTTTCCGCTGGAAGACTTGGTGATGGACTTCCAGGTTTTGGGGCCTTCCTGTGGCCAGGCTGACGCGCGTGATGTTCTGGTGGTGGCTTGCCGGCAGACCGTGCTGCAGCCGTTGGAAGCGCTGTTCGACGAGGCCGGCCTGCTGCTGGAGGTCGTGGAGGTCGACAGCATCGCCTTGTGGCGAATGATGCCGCAACCGCGTGCAGACGGCTCCGCGTTGCTGCGCCTCGAACCCGGTAGCGCTACGCTGCATGGCTGGTCTGAAGGTGTGTTGCCGCAGCGGCGCGAAGTGCCCTTGGCCCGGCTGGATGAACTGTTTGTCGATAACCCACAGGTGCAGGACCTGCTTCTGACAGGAAGCCTGCTGCTTGAGCAAGGTCGGCTCGATCAGTTGTGCAGCCAGTTGAATAGGCCTTGCCGGCCATTGCCACAGGTGGCTGGCCTTGCATGCCACGACGGCGACATGGCACTGGCGACTGCCCTGGCGCTGGGGGCTTTGCGCTGATGCTGCGTATCAATCTTCTGCCCTGGCGCGAGCAGCAGCGCCAGGCAGCACTTCGCCGCTTTCAATTCAGGCTGATTGGCGGCGTGGTGCTGGCGCTTTGTGTGGTGTTGTTGATGGACCAGCTGGCACGCCAGCGCGCGCAGCATCAGTTGGCTGCCAACCTGGGCCGGCAGGCCGCCATCGCTGGTCTCGATACGCAGTTGGAGCAGCTTGACGTCATTCACCAGGCCCTCGACGCAGCACAGGCCCAAACCGCTCTGCTGGACGCTCTGTTCGCTGATCGAGGGTATCTGACGGCGCTGTTCAGCGCGCTGGAGCGGGCATTACCCGAGGGCGTTCAGGTGGTCGAACTGAAGGTCGAGGGTGAGCGGTTGCACGTGGTCGGGCTGGCTGCGTCCAGTGCTGTGATAGCGCAATTGATGCGCGATCTCGGGCGCTCCGGGGTATTGCTCGACCTGGAGCTGAAGCGGATCGAGAGCTTGCCTGCTGGCGAGAAGTTTTTGCTGCAGGCGCGGATGTCGGCCTCTTGGTCGTGAAACTGCGCACCCGTCTGGACTGGCAGGCGCTCGTGGCGCGCTCGCGCCTGTTCCGGTGTGCCCTGCCGATAGCTGCGGGGTGCCTGGTCGTTGCGGCAGGCTGCCTGATGCGTTGGCCGGAATGGCGGCAACTGCAGCACACAGCCCAGGCAAACCAAAAGGCCCTTGACGACAAGCACCAGGCCAAGGCTGCCGAGGTATCGGCTCGTGTGCATGCTCCGCAAGCGCTGAGCGACGCCCAGCGGCACTTGGACGATATGCGATGGCGTCTGGCGGCCGGCGGCGAAATCAGCGATCTGCTCGACCAATTGGCCGCATCGGGGCATGTGCATGGGCTGCATTTCGAGCGGCTTGAGGTGCTGGATGAGCAGAATCAGCCAGGTTTTGGCCGAACACCGCTGGATGTGCAGGTCGTGGGGCGTTACGCGGCACTGCGAATGTGGCTCGATGATTGGCTTGGGCAGGTTCGCCTGCTGCGTGCCGGTGATATGCATCTGGCCAGTGCTCATGGCAGGCCGGGCGTGTTGAGGTTAAGGCTGCGTGTCGACGCCTTCCACGCCGATGGGGCGGTGGCAGAGCCGGAATCACTGGCTTGGCTGCCTGCGCGTGATCACGTCAGGCCAGCTGTGGCCGACCCCTTTTCTGGCTGGTCGGGCCGCGCTGTAAAGCAAGGGCTCGCCAACATACCGCTCGCTCAGCTGGAAATGGTCGGCAGCTTGTCCCGAGGTATGCAGCATGAGGCTCTGCTGTTGTCTGCAGGGCGGCTCTATCGCGTGCGTGCCGGTGACCGGCTGGGGCGCGATGAGGGGGTGGTGGTGCGCGTGGACGCGCAACAGGTCGAGGTGTGCGAACGGTTGTTCGTGGGGGGCATTTGGCGCGAGCGCACCACAGTGCTGACACTCAGGAAGGGCGTGGACAGGGAGATCACGCGGGACAATGAACGGGATGATGAAGTGGCTGGTGGCGGCCTTGCTGCCGATGCCTTCGCTGGCAGCGACGCCTTATCAGGGTGAACCGGTTTCGCTGAACTTCCAGGACGTGGAAGTGCGCCTTGTGTTGCAGGTGCTGGCCGATTATGCCGGCATCAACCTGGTCGCCAGCGACACGGTGCAGGGCAGTATCACCTTGCGTCTGCAGGATGTTCCGTGGGATCAGGCGCTGGAATTGGTGCTGCGCAGCAAGGGGCTGGCCCGGCGGGAAGAAGGCAAGGTACTGGTGGTGGCGCCAGCGGCTGAGCTGGCCGAGCAGGCGCTGGGGGCGCGTATGGGGTTGGAGCTGGAGGCCCAGTCGCAGCCGTTGCGCCGGGAGTTGCTGCCGATACAACACGCCGCGGCCTCAGAACTTGCCGAGTTGCTGCTGGCTACGTTGGCCGATGACGGCATTCTGACTGGGCGCGGTAGTTTGCATGTGGATGTGCGCACCAATACGCTGGTCGCTCACCAGCCTGAGGACCGGCTTGCCGAGTTGCGCCAGTTGGTTGCGCAGCTGGATGTGCCTGTACGGCAGGTCGAGATCGAGGCCCGCATCGTGGAGGCCAATGTCGATTACGAGCACAGCCTTGGGGTGCGCTGGGGCCCGCGTCTCTATGGCGAAGCCCCTGCGTTGGGCGCGGACGTATTTGTCGATCTTGGGGTGGAGCGGGCCGGTTCCAGCATCGGCTTGGGCGTATTGCGCGGGGGCGTGCTGCTGGACCTTGAACTCAGCGCCATGGAGAAGACCGGTAATGGCGAAATCATCTCCCAGCCCAAGGTGGTAACCGCCAATAACGAGACTGCCCGTATCCTCAAAGGCACAGAAGTCCCTTACCAGGAGACCTCTAAGAGTGGCGCTACGTCGGTTGCATTCCGCGAGGCGTCGCTGTCGCTGGAGGTCACGCCGCAGATTACGCCGGACGGCAAGGTGATCATGACGGTCAAGGTGACCAAGGACGAGCCTGATTTCGTCAATGCCTTGCACGATGTGCCGCCGATCCGCAAGAACGAGGTCAATGCCAAGGTCCGGGTAGCGGATGGGGAAACCATCGTCATTGGCGGCGTGTACTCGACCACGCAAAACAATGTGGTCGACAAGGTGCCATTTTTCGGCGATCTGCCGTATGTTGGGCGGCTGTTTCGACGCGATGTATTACAAGAGAAAAAATCCGAGCTGCTGGTCTTCCTGACTCCGCGTATCATGAGTGACCAGGCGATTGCTGTGAGTCGTTGATTCTGTGCGAAATTTGATACTTGTAGGGCCCATGGGCGCTGGAAAAAGCACCATCGGGCGCCTGTTGGCCAAAGAGCTGCGCCTGCTGTTCAAAGATTCCGACAAGGAAATCGAACTGCGAACCGGCGCCAATATCCCGTGGATCTTCGACAAAGAAGGCGAGCCGGGTTTCCGTGACCGTGAGCAGGCGATGATCGCCGAGCTCTGCGCGCTCGATGGCGTGGTCGTGGCGACCGGCGGCGGTGCGGTCATGCGTGAGGCCAACCGCCACGCGCTGCACCATGGCGGCCGGGTGATCTACCTGCATGCCTCGGTGGAACAGCAAGTGGGGCGTACTGCGCGTGATCGCAATCGGCCATTGCTGCGTACCGCCAATCCAGAGGCGACCTTGCGTAACCTGCTCGAGGCCCGCGACCCGCTGTACCGTGAGATCGCCGACATCGTGGTGGAAACCGACGAACGGCCGCCGCGCATGGTCGTACTGGATATTCTCGAGCGCTTGCAGCAATTGCCGCCCCGGTAGGCCGGGACTATTCTCGGCCAGGGCCGAGGCGAGGTTCAACGTTACCGCGTGGGTCGCTCAGCCGGCGCCGCGCCCAAGTACATTGTGGGGATACATGCAGACACTTAAGGTCGACCTGGGCGAGCGTAGCTACCCGATCTACATTGGCGAAGGCCTGCTTGACCAGCCAGAACTGCTGGCGCCGCATATTGCCGGCCGGCAGGTTGCCATCGTTTCCAACGAGACCGTCGCACCCCTGTATCTCGAACGTCTGAGCAAGACGCTGGGTGCCTATTCGGTGCTGCCAGTGATCCTTCCGGATGGCGAAGCCCACAAGAACTGGGAAACCCTGCAGTTGATCTTCGACGGCCTGCTGCGCGCCCGGCACGACCGCCGCACCACGGTGGTGGCCCTCGGTGGTGGCGTTATCGGCGACATGGCCGGCTTCGCTGCAGCGTGCTATCAGCGTGGCGTCGATTTCATCCAGGTCCCCACCACCCTGCTTTCCCAGGTCGACTCCTCTGTTGGAGGCAAGACCGGCATCAACCACCCGCTGGGCAAGAACATGGTAGGTGCGTTCTATCAGCCCAATGCCGTGCTGATCGACACCGCCACCCTCAAGACCCTGCCCGAGCGCGAGCTGTCGGCGGGCCTTGCCGAAGTGATCAAGTACGGGCTGATCTGCGACAAGCCCTTCCTCGGTTGGCTCGAGGACAATATCAAGGCCTTGCGCGCCCTTGAACCTGCGGCGCTGACCGAAGCGATCCAGCGCTCATGTGCAGCCAAGGCCGCCGTGGTCGGGGCTGACGAACGTGAGTCCGGTGTGCGCGCAACGCTCAACCTGGGGCATACCTTCGGGCATGCCATCGAAACGCACATGGGCTACGGTGTCTGGTTGCACGGCGAAGCCGTGGCAGCGGGCACGGTGATGGCTCTGGAGATGTCGATGCGCCTGGGCTGGATCGACCAGTCCGAGCGCGATCGCGCAATCCGCCTGCTGCAGGATGCAGGTTTGCCGGTGGTGCCACCACAGGAAATGACCCCGGCGCATTTCATGGAGCATATGGCGGTCGACAAGAAGGTGATCGATGGGCGTTTGCGTCTGGTGCTCCTGCGCCAGATGGGCGAAGCCGTGGTGACCGACGACTATCCGAAAGAGGTTCTTCAGGCCACGCTGTCGGCGGATTACCGCGCGATCGTGGCCCAGCTTTGAGGTTGTGACAGCGCAATGACCAGTTTGCATGCCGATGAGGCGTTTCTCGACCATTACCAGTTGAGCCACGATCCGTTCGCGCCGCGTGTGCCCGGCTTCAAGTTTTTCCCTGCCCAGCGCAAGCCTGTGCTCGGCCAACTGCACCACCTGGCCCGTTACAGCCAGCTGATGCTGGTGGTTACAGGCCCTGTCGGCAGTGGTAAAACCTTGCTGCGCCAGGCCTTGGTGGCCAGCACCAACAAGCAGTCGGTGCAGAGCGTAGTGGTCTCGGCCCGTAGCGCCAGCGATGCCGCCAGTGTGCTGGGCCAGGTGGCCCAGGCGCTTGAGCTGGCCACGGCGGACGTTCAGGCGATCCTCTCCAAGGTAGTCCAGCTTGCCCTCACCGGGCAGGAAGTCTATTTACTGGTGGACGATGCGGAACAACTCGACGAGTCGGCACTCCAAGCGTTGCTGGAGCTGGCTGCAGGTGTCCCGGAGGGGCGCCCGCACGTGTTCCTGTTCGGCGAAGCGTCGCTGATCGCCGGGTTGGACGAGATCCCTGTCGAGGAAGAACGTTTCCACGTCATTGAACTCGCGCCCTACAGCGAGGAAGAGACCCGCGAGTACCTGGAGCAGCGCCTGGAAGGCGCAGGCCGGGGCATCGAGGTGTTCACCCATGAGCAGATCGTCGATATTCACGAACACTCCGACGGGTGGCCCGGCAATATCAACCAGGTCGCCCGCGATACTTTGATCGAAGCCATGATCGCCAGCCGTAGTTCGGCGAAGCGACCAACCATGGGGTTCAAAATGCCTAAGAAACACGTGCTCGCGCTGTCCGCTGTCGTTGTGGTCGCCGTTGCTGCCGCGGTTCTCATGCCCAAGAAAAGCGACAAGGCGGCCACGGATGCGCCGACGGCCCAAGCCCAATTGCCGCTGGGGGAAGGAAAGCCTGCTGACCCGGCGATCGAGTTCTCAGGGTCGTCGCAGCCGATGCCACTGCCGCTGGTTGGCCAGTCGCAGCCGGTGATGCGCGAGCCTCTGGCGCAGGCCGCCGGCATGGGGGATGGTGAAGAAGGTGGCCCGGCGGACAGCACTGCGCTGCAGCCGGGCAATCCGCCGACGGTCACGACCATCGCACCACCGCAGGGTGAGGCTGCCGGCCCTGCACCCACCATGGCCCAGGCCACTACCAGCACGCCGCCGGCTCAGCCGGTTGCTCCTGCGCAGAAACCGGTAGCAACCCAGCCGGCCAAGCCGGTTGCACCTGCCAAGCCTGCTCCGGCACCGACCCAGGTTGCCACCGCCAAGCCTGCTGCCAAAGCGGCTGGCGGGAGCGGTAACAGTGGCTGGTACACCGGGCAGAAGCCTGGCAACTATGTCGTGCAGATCCTCGGTACCAGCTCTGAAGCGTCGGCGCAGGCCTTCATCAAGGCGCAGGGTGGCGACTATCGCTACTTCAAGAAAACCCTGCAGGGCAAGCCGCTTTACGTGGTCACTTATGGTAGCTTCGCCAACCGCGATGCAGCGGTTGCGGCAATCAAGAACTTGCCAGCGAAGGTCCAGGCTGGTAAACCTTGGCCACGTACTGTAGCCAGCGTCCAACAAGAGCTGGCCACGGCCCGCTGATACCTTCCGGGCGGCACCACCCCGCCGCCCAGTTGCTGAGCGATAACTGACTTTCGTCTAGCCTGCTGCGCCCGAGCGCGGCAGGCTTTTCTGTCCCAGGCTGCCGGCCACAAGCCAATCTTGCAGTCATGGCTGGAACGCTTCAGACTCGAGCCAAGCCGCTATCACGGCGCATGGCGCAAAACATTCAATATTGCGACATAAATTTTCAATGGTGAGACATGAAAATTTGTGGGCATCGCTGTCGCTGTGCAACAATGGTTTTCCATGGCCACCGCAAAAAAGCTGGCATTTGATCGGCGTGGATGGTAAGTGGTTGTTAAAAAAGAGATTTGCCTCCGGTTGAGAGGTGAACCTGGTGAGAAAGTGTCTATGAAAACAGGTCTGTACCATCCCGAAGAATTCAAGGACAACTGTGGTTTTGGCCTGATCGCCCATATGACGGGCGAACCGAGCCACCACCTTCTGCAAACTGCCATGCAGGCCCTGACTTGCATGACCCACCGCGGCGGTATCAACGCCGACGGCAAGACCGGTGACGGTTGCGGTCTGCTCATGCAGAAACCCGATCAATTCCTGCGTGCCGTAGCCCAGGAACATTTTGCCGTCGAGCTGCCAAAGCAGTACGCCGTTGGCATGGTGTTCTTCAACCAGGACCCGGTAAAAGCCGAAGCTGCTCGCGCCAACATGGACCGCGAAATCATCGCTGCCGGCCTGACCCTGGTTGGCTGGCGCAAAGTCCCGATCGACACCAGCGTGCTCGGCCGCCTGGCGCTGGAGCGCCTGCCGCAGATCGAACAGGTGTTCATCGGCGGTGAAGGTCTGAGCGATCAGGAATTCGCCATCAAGCTGTTCAGTGCCCGTCGCCGTTCGTCCGTGGCCAACGCCCACGACGCCGACCACTACATCTGCAGCTTCTCGCACAAGACCATCATCTACAAAGGCCTGATGATGCCGCGCGATCTCGCGGCCTTCTATCCGGACCTGGACGACGAGCGCCTGCAAACCGCGATCTGCGTGTTCCACCAGCGCTTCTCCACCAACACCCTGCCGAAATGGCCGCTGGCGCAGCCGTTCCGCTTCCTCGCCCACAATGGCGAGATCAATACCATCACCGGTAACCGCAACTGGGCCATGGCCCGTCGCACCAAGTTCGCCAACGACCAGATCCCCGACCTCGAAGAGCTCGGCCCGCTGGTCAACCGCGTTGGTTCCGACTCCTCGAGCATGGACAACATGCTGGAGCTGATGGTCACCGGCGGCATCGACCTGTTCCGCGGCGTGCGCATGCTGGTACCGCCAGCCTGGCAGAACGTCGAGACCATGGACGCCGACCTGCGCGCGTTCTATGAATACAACTCCATGCACATGGAGCCGTGGGATGGCCCGGCCGGCATCGTCATGACCGAAGGCCGCCATGCGGTGTGCCTGCTTGACCGCAACGGCCTGCGCCCGGCGCGCTGGGTGACCACCAAGAATGGCTATATCACCCTGGCGTCGGAAATCGGCGTCTGGGACTACAAGCCTGAAGATGTCATCGCCAAGGGGCGGGTCGGCCCAGGCCAGATCTTCGCCGTGGACACCGAGACCGGTCACATCCTCGACACCGATGCCATCGACAACCGGCTGAAGTCGCGCCACCCGTACAAGCGCTGGCTGCGTCAGCACGCCTTGCGCATCCAGGCGACCCTCACCGACGACCAAGGCGCGGCCAGCTACGACGCTGACCAGCTCAAGCAGTACATGAAGATGTTCCAGGTCACGTTCGAAGAGCGTGACCAGGTACTGCGCCCACTCGGCGAGCAAGGCCAGGAAGCGGTCGGTTCGATGGGTGACGACACGCCAATGGCTGTCCTGTCGCAGCGCGTGCGTTCGCCTTACGACTTCTTCCGCCAGCAGTTCGCCCAGGTTACCAACCCGCCGATCGACCCGCTGCGCGAAGCGATCGTCATGTCGCTGGAGATCTGCCTGGGGGCCGAGCGCAACATCTTCCAGGAATCTCCCGAGCATGCCTCGCGGGTAATCCTCAGCTCCCCGGTCATCTCGCCCACCAAATGGCGTTCGTTGATGAACCTGGAGCGCGAAGGCTTCGACCGTCAGCTGATCGACCTCAACTATGAGGAAAGCATCGGCCTGGAAGCGGCCATCCGCAATATCGCCGATCAGGCTGAAGAAGCGGTTCGCGCAGGCAAGACCCAGTTGGTGCTCAGCGACCGCTATATCGCCCCGGGCAAGCTGCCGGTGCATGCTTCGTTCGCCGTTGGCGCGGTCCACCACCGCCTGACGGAAAAAGGCCTGCGTTGCGACAGCAACATCCTGGTCGAAACCGCCACTGCCCGTGATCCGCACCACTTCGCGGTACTGCTTGGCTTCGGCGCCTCTGCGGTATACCCGTACCTGGCGTATGAAGTGCTGGCCGACCTGATCCGCACCGGCGAAGTGCTGGGCGACCTGGACGAAGTGTTCAAGTACTACCGCAAAGGCATCTCCAAGGGCCTGCTGAAGATCCTGTCGAAGATGGGCATCTCCACCATCGCCTCTTACCGTGGCGCCCAGCTGTTCGAAGCGGTGGGCCTGGCCGACGAAGTGGTCGGCTTGAGCTTCAAAGGCGTGTCCAGCCGCATCAAGGGCGCGCGTTTCGTCGACCTTGAGGGCGACCAGAAGCTGCTCGCCGCTGAGGCCTGGAGCGCGCGCAAGCCGATCCAGCAGGGCGGTCTGCTCAAGTTCGTCCACGGCGGCGAGTACCACGCCTACAACCCGGATGTGGTCAATACGCTGCAGGCTGCCGTGCAGCAGGGCGACTACGCCAAGTTCAAGGAATACACCACGCTGGTCGACCAGCGCCCGGTATCGATGATCCGCGACCTGCTGAAGGTGAAGGTGGCCGACCAGGCCCTGCCGCTGGATCAGATCGAGCCGCTGGAGGCGATCCTCAAGCGCTTCGACTCTGCTGGTATTTCGCTGGGCGCGCTGTCGCCAGAGGCTCACGAAGCGCTGGCCGAGGCGATGAACCGCCTGGGCGCGCGCTCCAACTCCGGTGAGGGCGGTGAAGACCCGTCGCGCTATGGCACCCTCCGTAGCTCCAAGATCAAGCAGGTGGCCACCGGCCGCTTCGGTGTGACTCCGGAATACCTGGTCAATGCCGAAGTGCTGCAGATCAAGGTTGCCCAAGGCGCCAAACCGGGCGAGGGTGGGCAGTTGCCAGGCGGCAAGGTCAACGGCCTGATCGCCAAGCTGCGCTATGCGGTACCGGGCGTGACCCTGATTTCGCCACCGCCACACCACGATATCTACTCGATCGAAGACCTGGCCCAGCTGATTTATGACCTCAAGCAGGTCAACCCTCAGGCCCTGGTGTCGGTCAAGCTGGTGGCAGAAGCAGGCGTTGGTACCATCGCCGCTGGCGTGGCCAAGGCCTATGCCGACCTGATCACCATCTCCGGTTACGACGGTGGTACCGGTGCTTCGCCGCTGACCTCGATCAAGTACGCCGGCGCCCCGTGGGAACTGGGCCTGGCCGAAACCCACCAGACCCTGCGCGGCAACGACCTGCGCGGCAAGGTACGGGTACAGACCGACGGTGGCCTGAAAACCGGCCTGGACGTGATCAAGGCTGCCATCCTGGGTGCCGAGAGCTTTGGCTTCGGTACCGCACCGATGATCGCCCTGGGCTGCAAGTACCTGCGCATCTGCCACCTGAACAACTGCGCCACCGGCGTGGCCACGCAGAACGACAAGCTGCGCAAGGACCATTACATCGGCACCGTCGACATGGTGATCAACTTCTTCACCTTCGTTGCCGAAGAAACCCGCGAGTGGCTGGCCAAGCTGGGTGTGCGTAGCCTGGGCGAGCTGATCGGCCGGACCGACCTGCTCGACGTGCTGCCAGGCGATACCGAGCGCCAGCACCACCTTGACCTGTCGCCGCTGCTGGGCAGCTCGCACATTCCGGCCGACAAGCCGCAGTTCTGCGAAGTCGACAAGAACCCGCCGTTCGACAAGGGCGAGCTGGCCGAGAAGATGGTGGAAATGGCCCTGCCGGCCATCCGCGATCAGGCCGGTGGCGAGTTCGCGCTCGACATCTGCAACTGTGACCGCTCCATCGGTGCGCGCATCTCCGGCGAAATCGCCAAGCTGCACGGCAACCAGGGCATGGCCGCAGCGCCGATCACCTTCCGCTTCAAGGGCACTGCAGGCCAGAGCTTCGGCGTGTGGAACGCCGGCGGCCTGAACCTGTACCTGGAAGGTGACGCCAACGACTACGTCGGCAAAGGCATGACCGGTGGCAAGGTCACCATCGTGCCGCCAGCCGGCAGCCCGTTCGAAACCCAGCACAGCGCCATTGTCGGCAACACCTGCCTCTATGGCGCCACGGGCGGCAAGCTGTTCGCCGCCGGCACCGCGGGCGAGCGCTTCGCTGTGCGTAACTCCGGCGCCCACGCTGTTGTCGAGGGTACTGGCGATCACTGCTGTGAATACATGACCGGTGGCTTTGTCTGCGTCCTGGGCAAGACCGGTTACAACTTCGGCTCTGGCATGACTGGCGGCTTCGCCTACGTGCTCGACATGGACAACAGCTTCGTCGACAAGCTCAACCACGAACTGGTGGAAATCCAGCGTATCAGTGGTGAAGCGATGGAAGCCTACCGTAGCCACCTGGCGCGGGTCCTTGGCGAATACGTGGAAGAAACCGGCAGCGAGTGGGGGCGTGAGCTCTCGGAGAACCTGGACGATTACGTGCGACGCTTCTGGTTGGTCAAGCCGAAGGCGGCCAATCTCAAGCAACTGCTGTCCAGTACCCGTGCCAACCCGCAGTAAAAACAGCTGCAAGTGGCAAGCCTCAAGCTGCAAGTAAGAGCAGCTCGAGGTTTGCCCGGCTTAAGTGATCGTCTTGCGGCTTGCAGCTTGTAGCTTGCAGCTGCTGTTAAGAGGTTTTGAAAAATGGCTGAACGTCTGAGTAACGACTTCCAGTTCATCGAAGTGGGCCGCAAGGACCCGAAGAAAAAGCTGCTGCGCCAGCGCAAGAAGGAGTTCGTGGAAATCTACGAGCCCTTCAAGCCCCAGCAGTCCGTAGAGCAGGCGCATCGCTGCCTGGGCTGCGGTAACCCGTATTGCGAGTGGAAATGCCCGGTGCACAACTTCATCCCGAACTGGTTGAAGCTGGTCGCCGAAGGCAACATCCTGGCCGCGGCCGAACTGTCGCATCAGACCAACACCCTGCCGGAAGTCTGTGGCCGTGTGTGCCCGCAAGACCGCCTGTGCGAGGGTGCCTGCACGCTGAACGACGGCTTCGGCGCGGTGACCATCGGTTCGGTTGAGAAGTACATCACCGACACCGCCTTCGCCATGGGTTGGCGCCCGGACATGTCCAAGGTCAAACCGACTGGCAAGCGCGTTGCCATCATCGGTGCTGGCCCGGCGGGCCTGGGCTGTGCCGACGTGCTGGTGCGTGCCGGGGTTACCCCGGTGGTGTTCGACAAGAACCCTGAAATCGGCGGCTTGCTGACCTTCGGCATCCCTGAGTTCAAGCTGGAAAAGACCGTGCTGAGCCATCGTCGCGAAGTCTTTACTGGCATGGGTATCGAGTTCCGCCTGAACACCGAGGTGGGCACCGACATCACCATGGAACAGCTGCTCGCCGAGTACGACGCGGTGTTCATGGGCATGGGTACCTATACCTACATGAAAGGCGGCTTCCCGGGCGAGGACCTGCCGGGCGTGCATGACGCGCTGGACTTCCTGATCGCCAACGTCAACCGCAACCTGGGCTTCGAGAAGTCGCCGCAAGACTTCGTCGATATGCAGGGCAAGAGGGTCGTGGTGCTGGGCGGTGGCGACACCGCGATGGACTGCAACCGCACCTCGATCCGCCAGGGAGCCAAGTCGGTGACCTGTGCCTACCGCCGTGACGAAGCCAACATGCCAGGCTCGCGCAAAGAGGTGAAGAACGCCAAGGAAGAGGGCGTGAAATTCCTCTACAACCGTCAGCCGATCGCCATTGTCGGTGAAGACAAGGTCGAAGGCGTGAAGGTGGTCGAGACCCGTCTTGGCGAGCCGGATGCCCGTGGCCGTCGCAGCCCTGAGCCAATCCCGGGTTCCGAAGAAATCCTCCCGGCGGACGCCGTGGTGATCGCATTCGGCTTCCGCCCAAGCCCGGCCCCCTGGTTCGAGCAGCATGGCATCCAGATGGACAGCCAAGGCCGCGTGGTGGCCCCGGAGAAAGGCAAGTTCAAGCACCAGACCAGCAACCCGAAAATATTTGCCGGTGGCGATATGGTGCGCGGTTCGGACCTGGTGGTGACCGCCATCTTCGAAGGCCGCAACGCTGCCGAAGGTATCCTGGATTACCTCGAAGTCTGATCGGCCCGATGGGGCCGCAAAGCGGCCTCATCGGTTTTGTATACAAAATTGTTTGATCCACGGCACCCAATAGACAAAACGCATGGTCTCAACCGTGCCTTTTGCGCTGGCGTCTGAGAAAATGCCCGCACTTTTTTGCCGGATGCCGACATGACTGCCCTGAAGAACGATCGTTTCCTGCGTGCACTGCTCAAGCAACCCGTAGACGTCACCCCTGTATGGATGATGCGCCAGGCCGGCCGTTACCTGCCGGAATACCGCGCCAGCCGCGCCAAGGCCGGTGACTTCATGAGCCTGTGCATGAACCCCCAGTTCGCCTGTGAGGTCACCCTGCAGCCGCTGGAACGCTACCCGCTCGACGCAGCGATCCTGTTCTCGGACATCCTCACCATTCCCGATGCCATGGGCCTTGGCCTTTACTTCGAGACCGGCGAAGGCCCGCGTTTCAAGAAGGTCATCAGCACCCCGGCCGACATCGAAGCGTTGGCCATCCCTGATCCGCAGAAAGACCTCGGCTACGTGATGGATGCCGTAAGCACCATTCGGCGCGAGCTCAACGGCCGTGTGCCGCTGATCGGTTTCTCCGGCAGCCCATGGACCCTGGCCACCTACATGGTCGAAGGTGGCTCGTCCAAAGACTTCCGCAAGACCAAGGCGATGGCCTACGACAACCCGCAAGCCCTGCACATGCTGCTGGACAAGCTGGCACAGTCGGTCACCAGCTACCTCAACGGGCAGATTCTGGCCGGTGCCCAGGCCGTGCAGATCTTCGACACCTGGGGCGGCAACCTGTCGGCGGCGGCGTATCAGGAGTTCTCCCTGGCCTACATGCGCAAGATCGTCAGTGGCCTGATCCGTGAGCACGATGGGCGCAAGGTGCCGGTAATCCTGTTCACCAAGAATGGCGGCCTGTGGCTGGAGAGCATCGCTGAAGCCGGCGCTGATGCACTGGGCCTGGACTGGACCTGCGAGATCGGCGACGCCCGCCGCCGCGTGGGTGACAAGGTTGCCCTGCAAGGCAACATGGACCCGACCGTGCTGTACGCCAAGCCCGAGGCCATCCGCAACGAAGTGGCACGGATCCTGGCGAGCTATGGCAAGGGTACCGGCCATGTGTTCAACCTGGGTCACGGCATTACGCCGGAGGTCGACCCGGAGCATGCGGGCGTGTTCATCAACGCCGTGCATGAACTGTCCGCGCAGTACCACCAGTGATCTGAGTGCTGGCCAGTCACGCGAATCGGGGCCGCTTTGCGGCCCATCGCCGGCAAAGCCGGTGCCATGCCCTGGTTTTGTTGCATTAAGTTTTAATTCAGCGATCGTCGCTAATCTGGTCCCATCGAAACCGAAACAGGACCCGAACCTCATGAAAGCTCGCTACTTCGCTCTGATTCTCGCCCCCTTGTTCAGTACCGCTGCCTTGGCCGCCGGCTATACCGGCCCAGGCGCTCAGGCGGTGACAACCGTCGCCGCGGCCAATGACGCAGCCGATGACACCCCCGTAGTGCTGCAGGGGTATGTCACCAAGAAGGTCGACAATGACGACAAGTACGAATTCAAGGACAACACCGGCACCATCTCCGTCGAGATCGACGATGAAGACCTGCCGCCGACGCCCTTCAACGACAAGACCAAGGTCAAGCTGACCGGTGAGGTGGAAAAGCACCTGATGAGCCGTGAAGTGGATGTGGACATCGTCGAGATCGTGAACTGACCTGAGGGCCCAATCGTCGGCAAACCGGGGATTGGGCTGCAGCGCAACCCTGTTCAGGCAGCCTTGGGCGCCAGCTTGCTGAGGTGCAATGCCACCAGCAACGCCACCGTCAGCAGGCTGCCGATGAACAGCCCGATACCACTCCAGCCCCACTGGTGCCAGAACACCCCACCTGCTGTGCCCGCCACACTCGACCCCGCGTAATAGCAGAACAGGTACAACGAAGAAGCCTGGCCCTTGGCCTTCAGCGCTCGCCGGCCGATCCAGCTGCTGGCTACCGAATGCGCTCCGAAAAAGCCGAAGGTAAAGATCAGCATCCCCACGATAATCATCACCAGGGGGCTGGCCAATGTCAGCAACAGCCCGCCCGCCATGACCAGAATGCTCGCCCAGAACACCCGCCGGCGTCCCAGTTTATCTGCCAGCGCCCCCACTTGTGCCGAGCTGTAGATACCCGACAGGTAAACCACCGATAGCAGGCCGACCAGCGCTTGGTTCATGTGATAGGGCTCGGCCAGCAACCGATAGCCGATGTAGTTGAACAGGGTGACGAACGCGCCCATCAGCAGGAACGCTTCGAGGAACAACCAGGGCAGGCCCGCGTCCTTGAAGTGCATGACGAAGCCGTCCAGCAGGCTGCGCGGCCTCAGCGTCTGCGCCCTGAAATTGCGCGATTCGGGTAGCACCTTCCAGAACACCAGCGCCGCGATCAGGGCCAGGCCACCGATGGTCAGCATTGCCGTGTGCCAGCTGACGAAGTCGATCAGCACGCCGGTGATCAGGCGACCGCTCATGCCGCCGATGGCATTGCCACCGATATACAAGCCCATGGCCAGGCCGATGTGCTGGGGGTGGATTTCTTCGCTCAGGTAGGTCATCGCCACAGCTGCCAGGCCGCTCAGCGACAGGCCGACCAGCGCCCGCGTGGCGAGTACGCCTTCCCAGGTCGGCATCACCGCGCTGACGATGGTCGATAACGCGGCGCAGAGCAGGGCAAACACCATCACCGGCTTGCGCCCGATGCGGTCGGAAATCGGCCCGGTGATCAGCAGGCCGAACGCCAGCATGCCGGTCGACACTGACAGTACCAGGCTGCTCTGCGCGGCATTGATCGAAAACTCCTGCGACAGCAGCGGCATCATCGGCTGCACGCAATACAGCAGGGCGAAGGTCGCGAAGCCCCCGCTGAACAGGGCCAGTACGGTCTTCATGAAGGCAGGGGTGCCTTTCTCGATCCAGATGTCGTTCAGCGGGGTGGGCTCGGGCTCAGCAGGAAGGGGGGCTACAGCAGTCTTCACGGGTGGGTACCTCAGGTGCAATGAAAAAATCATATAGCTGCCTAATGATTAGATCCAATATATTGTTCGACCTATTTAAGATGTTTGACGACTTGTTCTGGGGGCCCCATGGAACTGCGCCACCTGCGTTACTTCATTGCAGTTGCCGAAGAGCTGCACTTTGGGCGGGCGGCCCAGCAATTAGGCATTTCTCAGCCACCCCTGAGCCAACAGATCCAGGCCTTGGAACAGGAGTTGGGCGCCCGCTTGTTCGAACGTACCAATCGTCGGGTCGAGTTGAGTGAGGCCGGCCGGCTGTTTCTCGAGGAAGCGCGTCAGGTACTCGCGCAGGTTGAGAAGGCGGCTGATGTCGCGCGCCGCGCGCAGTTGGGTGAACTGGGCGAAATGAAGATCGGCTTTACGTCGTCTGCCCCCTTCACCTCGAAAATTCCCAAGGCTATTCATGCCTTCCGCCAGCGTTTCCCGGCAGTGCACCTGAACCTCAAGGAAATGAGCAGCCGCGATGTCGCCGAGGGGGTGTTCGATGAGTCCATCGAGGTCGGGCTGATGCGGCCCATGCCCTTGCCGGAAGGGCTGGTGGCCACGGAGTTGTTTCGCGAACCATTGGTGGCGGTGATCAATGCCTCGCATGCGCTGGCCGAAGGGACCGAGCACGGTGTGCACATGGCGGCGCTGGCCCACGAACCGTTCGTGTTCTTCCCGCGCAGTTACGGCAGTGGTTTGCACGCCCAGTTGCTCAGCCTGGCGCGGCAGGCGGGGTTCAATCCGCATTTTGCTCAAGAAGCGGGGGAGGCCATGACCATCATTGGGCTGGTGTCGGCGGGTTTGGGGGTTTCGGTCCTGCCGGCTTCATTCCAACGCATGCGCATCGAGGGCGTGGTGTACCGCACCCTGCTGGATGAAGAGGCGACGTCAGCGGTGTGGCTGGTGCAGCGTGAACGAGGCGGGTCGGCGATGGCGAGAGCGTTTGCCGAGTTGGTGACCGGGCAGGTATACGGCTAGGCGGGCAAAAGCGGGCACGATTGGACTGGCCTGCGCGCACCGGCGAGAGCTGGCTTGCCAGCGATGGGCTGCATAGCAGCCCTAATGGAGCTGACTCACTGGAATTGACGTGGAGATGGCACTGCTAAAAGTGCCAAACCTGAAGGCTGATGCCGGTCTTTTAGCGATTCAGGGCCGCTTTGCGGCCCATCGCCGGCAAGCCGGCTCACACATTTTTTCAGGTTTGCAGAACAGATCAGTTCACGCGCGCCAGGTCACCCTTGAGCGCCACACCCGCGATCACCGCTCCAGCATGGCACTCGTAAGTCGCAGCATCCTTGCGCTCGTTTTTCTTGTAGTAGCTGGCGATATTGGTCACCGCGTTGGCGTTCACCTTGCGCGCGGCGTCCTGCAGGGTCAGCAGGGCCGATTGCAACGCCCATTCGCAGGCCGCTTCGTCGCTTTTGTTGAAGGCATTGGTCTTCTTGTTGGTGACCGCGTTGGCGCTGATCACATTGACCTTGCCGCGTGGCTGTACGCCAGCCAGGTAGAACTTCACCGAGCCATCGAGCTTCTTCTCGTTGAGCATCTGCTGCACAACTTTCTCGAAGGGTAGGTACAGGGCGGTGTCACGGGCCTGGCTGACGCCCGGCAGGGCGCAGAGCAGCAGGGCGGTGGCAGCGGTCCAGGTTTTCAGGCGCATCGGGTCTTCCTTGGTTTCAGTGGGGTTGGGTGGCGTCAGTGCCAGCGACGGAAGATCAACGAGGTGTTGACCCCGCCGAAGGCGAAGTTGTTGTTCATCACATATTGATGGTTCATGGCGCGGAACTCGCCGCGCAGGTAGTCCAGTTCACCGCAGCGTGGGTCGACATTATCGAGGTTGAGCGTGTGTACGTAGCGGTCGCTGTTGAGCATCTCGATGCTGAACCAGGACTCCAATGCACCGCAGGCACCGAGGGTGTGGCCGAGGAAACTCTTTTGCGAGCTGATCGGCATACGCGGGCCGAACAGGCTGCTGGTGGCCAGCGTCTCGGCGATATCGCCCTGCTCGGTGGCGGTGCCGTGGCCGTTGACGTAGCCGATGGCCTCGGGCGGCAAGTTTGCGTCCTCCAAGGCCAACTCCATGGCGCGGCGCATGGTTAGCTGCTCAGGGCGGGTGGTGTGCTGGCCGTCGGCATTGCTGCCGAAACCGACGATTTCGGCGTGGATCTTCGCCCCACGGGCCAGGGCATGTTCCAGTTCCTCCAGCACCAGCATGCCGCCGCCCTCGCCGATCACCAGGCCGTCGCGGCCGCTGTCATAGGGGCGCGGGCTCAGGTGGGGTGTGTCGTTCTTCAGGCTGGTGGCGTACAGCGCGTCGAACACCATCGCCTCGGTCGGGCACAGCTCCTCGGCGCCACCCGCGAGCATCAGCGGCAGGCGGCCGAACTTGATCGCCTCGTAGGCGTAGCCGATGCCCTGACTGCCGCTGGTGCAGGCGCTGGAGGTGGGGATCAGGCGCCCGGTGAGGCCGAAGAAGATGCTGATGTTGGCGGCGGTGGTGTGCGGCATCATGCGCACATAGGAGTTGGCGTTCAGGCCATCAGCCACCGAGTTCAGCAGCATGTTGCCGAACGCCTTGATTTCGTCGGTGCTGCCGGTGGACGAACCGCAGGCCACGCCCATGCGCCCATCGCGGATGCTCGGGTCGCCGAGCAGCCCGGCATCGTCCAGGGCACGCTCGGCGGCAGCCACTGCCAGGCGCGAAACCCGGCCCATGCTGCGCAGTTGTTTGCGGGTCCAGTGGCTTGGCACCTTGAAATCATCGATGGGGCCCGCCAGGCGTGTGTTCAACTCCTCGAAACGGTCCCATTCGTCCATGCGGCGGATGCCGCTGCGCTGGTTGGCGAAATGCCCGCTGATGCTCGCCCAGTCGCTGCCCAGGGCGGTGATCCCGGCCATGCCGGTGACGACGACGCGGCGCATCAGCATAGCCCCCCGTTCACCGCCAGGACCTGGCGGGTGATGTACGCCGCCTCGGGCGACATCAGGAAATTCACCGCGCCGGCCACCTCCTCCGGCGTGCCCATGCGCCCGGAGGGGATCATCTTCAGCAGCTCGTCCACCGGCACGTGTTCGTCGAGCATGGCCGTGTCGATCAGCCCGGGGGCCACGCAATTGACGGTGATGCGGCGCTTGCCCAGTTCTATTGCCAGGGCCTTGGCGGCGCCGATCAGGCCCGCTTTGGAGGCGCTGTAGTTGACTTGGCCTCGGTTGCCGATCAGCCCCGACACCGAGGTGATACAGACGATGCGCCCCGGCGCGCGGCGGCGGATCATCGGCATGGTCAGTGGCTGCAGGACGTTGTAGAAGCCGTCGAGGTTGGTACGTAACACCTGGTCCCAGTCTTCGTCAGTGAGCGCCGGGAAGGCGCCGTCGCGGGTCAGGCCGGCGTTGCAGACCACGCCGTAGTAGGCACCGAAGCGTTCCACGTCGCTTTCGAGAATGGCCCGGCAGGCAGCGCGATCGCTGATGTCGAACTGCAGCACCCGTACCTGCTGGCCCAGCGCGCGGATTTCCTCGGCCACTGCATGGGCCTCGGCCAGGCCGCTGCGGCAGTGCAGCACCAGGTCGTAGCCGGCCCGGGCCAGGCGCAGGGCGATGGCGCGGCCGATGCCCCGGCTCGAGCCGGTGACCAGAATGGTATCAGTCATGGGAAGGTTCCTCTGGGCGTGCTTCGGCCAGGTAGCTGGCCGCTTGGGGCGGGCGGTAGACGTTCAGGCGGGCACTGGCATGGATACCGGGGCCGCGCAGGTGGCATTCGAACACGCCCATGCCGTTCTCGTCTTCGAGCGAACGCAGGGCGTGGATGTGCAGTTCGGCGCCGGCCGGGAAGTGCTCGACATCACATTCGAACTTGCGCGTGCCGAGCAGAAAGCCCAGTTCCACCGGCTGACCATTGCGCCGCGCCCGGCAACCGGCATAGGCCGCCACGCTCTGGGCCATCAGCTCGACGCCGAGCCAGGCCGGCAGGCTGCCATCGGCGCGGTTGAACAGGCCGCCGGGGCGCACGGTGGCGCGGGTGTGGATCTGCTCGTCGTCGCAGCTGTCGACCAGGTCGATCAGAATCATGTCGCCGGCGTGGGGCAGCAGCTCGGCCAGTGGCCAGGGGATCATGGGGTGTCTCCGAGAATCAGGCTGACGTTGTTGCCGCCGAAGGCGAACGAGTTGCTCATCAAACGGCGTGGGCGTTGCGTGCCCATGCGCTGGCTGCCGTCGACCAAGGCCAGGGCCGGCAGTGCCGGGTCCTGTTGGCGGTCCCATACATGCGGCGGCAGCAACCCCTCGGGGTTGTGCCCGCTCAAGCTCAACCAGCAGAACGCCGCTTCCAGCGCGCCGGCGGCGCCAAGCGTGTGGCCGGTCATCGGTTTGCTCGACGAGCAGGGCAGCGTGGCGCCGAACAGGGTATGCACGGCCAGGCTTTCCATGGCGTCGTTATGCGCCGTGGCAGTGCCGTGCAAGTTCAGGTAATCGATCTGCGCGGGTGCAAGGCCGGCATTGTCCAGTGCTTTGCCCATGCACTGCAAGGCGCCAGTGCCGGTCGGGTCGGGGGCAGAGATGTGGTGGGCGTCGGAGCTGGCCCCGGCACCCAGCAATGCGATGTGACTGCCTGCGGCGTTGCTCTCGCGGGTCATCAGGAACAACGCCGCCGCCTCGCCGATGTTGATGCCGTTGCGGTTGACCGAGAACGGGTTGCAGCGCTGCTCGCTGATCGCCTCCAGGGCGCTGAAGCCATTGAGGGTCAGGCCGCACAGGCTGTCGACGCCGCCGCACAGCACCGCGTCGCACAGGCCCAGGTCGAGCAGGCGCCGGGCGCTGAGCAGGGCACGGCCACTAGAGGTGCAGGCGGTGGAAATCACGTAGGCCGGGCCGCTCAGCTGCAACCAGTCGGCGAGGAAGTTGGCCGGTGCGCTCAGCTCTTGCTCGGCGTAGCGGTAATTGGCAGGGAACTGCCCGCTTTGCAGGTACTGCGAGAAGCCTGCGCTGGCTTCGGCGATGCCAGAGGTGCTGGTGCCGAGGATCACCGCGACGCGGTGCGCGCCATACCGGGCGATGGCCTGGCGGATGGCCGGCTCGATCTGCAGGGCTGCGGTGTACAGCAACTGGTTGTTGCGGCTGTGCTGCTCGGGCAGCGGCACGGCGGGCAGGGCGCCGATGACCGCCCCGACCGGTGGCTGGCGCTCGGGGATCCAGCCCGCTGCCGGCTGCATGCCGGAGCAGTCGCCGGCGAACAGGCGCGCGGCCACTTCGGCCTGCCCTTGGCCA
This sequence comes from Pseudomonas sp. NPDC089758, assembly GCF_044748705.1. Taxonomy (NCBI): domain Bacteria; kingdom Pseudomonadati; phylum Pseudomonadota; class Gammaproteobacteria; order Pseudomonadales; family Pseudomonadaceae; genus Pseudomonas; species Pseudomonas sp. NPDC089758. The sequence continues at coordinate 50,226 of NZ_JBIVGN010000015.1, read as the reverse complement.
AGGGCGCAGACCAGGCCGAGGGCATTGAGGTAGGCGGTCATGGGGTGTCCTCGCGGGGCAGAGGGTCGACTGAATAACGCAGGCCATCACCGAGGTTCAAGTCGAAAGCGTCGGCGGCGCGATAGCGGACCTGCCAGCGATCGCCCAGCCAGCGCCGCTCATTCTGCTGGCGCGCCTGCGGATAAAGCTGCGGCAGTTGCTCGGGCGGGGTCAGGGCAAACAGCACGGCGGCGAACAGCTCGCGCGCGGCCGGGTTTGGCGGCAGCAGGCCATCGGCATGCCACTGCTGGCCATCGAGCAGCTGACGCGCCTGGGGAATGCCCAGCAGGTCGAGCAGCGACCAGCGCAGGTAGCCGTGCTCGCCCTGGATCACCAGCAACCAGTCCTGGCGCTGGCCAGCCTGTTCACGTTCGACATGCAGCTGCTGCGGCAGTTGCAGCGCAGGCATGTGCGCCGGCAGCGGCGGGCGTGCGGCGCAGGCGCCGAGCAGCAGGCACAGGCCCAGGGCCAGCAGGTGTTTCATGGCTGCTCCAGGGGCTTGCGCGCCACCACGTTGACCAGCGTCTCCTCGCGCTGGCCGACCGCAGGTGGCGTGCGCAGGCCCAGGCGTTCGAGCAGGCCGAAGTCCGTGGCGCGACTCCACCACAGGTAGGGATACGAGACGTTGCGCGGGCCGAACTGGAAGCCTTGCTGGCGCAGCATCTGCAAGTACCCCTCGGCGCTCTTTTGCACGTGCATGGGGTGGCGGAAGAACCAGCGGATCACCCAGGTATCGATGTAGGCTTCGGTGGACTCGGCGAACAGCAGGTAGCCGCCAGGCTTGAGCACCCGGTAGAACTCGGCCAGGGCCTTTTCCTGCTCCACCAGATGGTGGAAGGTCTGGTGGCAGAACAGGATATCGACGCTGGCGTCCGGGTACTGCAGCCGGGCGCAGTCGCTGCCGCGCAGCTCCACCTCAAGGCCCAGGCGGCGGGCCTCGGCGGCGCTCAGCTCAAGGCTGTGCGGGTCGGCATCGGTGCCCATCAGCTTGGCCGGGGCGAACACCTGTTGCAGGTGCTTGAACGACTTGCCCTGGCCGCAGCCGGCGTCGAGCAGCACCGGCGCCTGCGGCGGCTCACCGTCGAACAGTTGGCGCAGGTCGTTGATCGCCACGCGCAGCACATGGTGCTGCCAGACGTGGCTGGCAAGGAAGCGGAAACCGATACGGGTTTCTTCGACGTAGGTGTCGCTGAGGAACGGGCGCTGGTTCATGCAGGGGCTCTCGCGCACAGCTCGGCCAGCGTGCGCAGGCGCCGCCTCGGCTCGGCGACGAACGGGTTGCGGGCGTCCCAGGCGTAGCCGGCGAGGATCGAGCTGATCATGGCGCGGATCTCCGGCGAGCTGCCGGGGTGGTAGATGACGTCCTGGAAGCTGCCGTCGTACCAGCCTTCCACGTACACGCGGAAGGTATCGACGCCACGCTTGAGCGGTTCGGCGAATTCGCCCTGCCAGTCCACCGCCTCGCCTTGCAGTTGGCGGTGCAGCAGGCCGGCGGCCATGCTCGCCGAACGCATGGCGATGGTCACGCCCGAGGAGAACACCGGGTCGAGGAATTCGGCGGCGTTGCCGAGCAAGGCGTAGCCCTTGCCGTGCAGGGCCTTGACGTTGGCCGAGTAGCCACCGATGGTGCGTGCTGGGGTGTCCCACACCGCGTTGGCCAAGACCTTGGCCAAGCTTGGGGTCTGCGCCACGAAGTGCTTGAGGCAGGCATCCAGGTCCTTGGGCGCGGCGGCGAAGCGCTCGGCGGCGGCGACCACGCCCAGCGACGTGCGGCCATCGCTGAAGGGGATGGTCCAGAACCAGATGTCGCGGTGCTGGGGATGAGTGGTGATGAGGATCTTGTCGCGGTCGAAGCCTGGATGGTCGATGCGGTCCTCGATGTGGGTGAACACTGCCTGGCGCACAGGGAAGTTCGACGGTGCCTCGAGGTCGAGCAGGCGCGGCAGTACGCGGCCATAGCCGCTGGCGTCGAGCACGAAGTGCGCCTGCACGTCGTATTCACTGCCATCCGGGCGACGGGCGCGCACCTGCGGCCGTTCACCGCTCATGTCGGCGCTGACGATCTCGTGCTCGTAGCGGATTTCGACGCCCTGAGCCTCGGCCTGGTCGGCCAGCAGCTTGTCGAAGCGCCCGCGCTGCACCTGAAAGGTGCTCGGCTTGCCTTGGCTGAAGGTCTGGCCGAAATCGAAGGCGGTGTATTCCTCGCCCCAGGCGAAGGCAGCGCCGTTCTTGTGCTGGAAGCCGGCTGCTTGCAGGGCATCGAGCATGCCCGCTTCCTCGACGAAGTCGAGGCAGTGGGACAGCAGGCTTTCGCCGATGGAGAAACGTGGGAAACGCTGGCGTTCGATCACCAGCACGTCGTGGCCCTGGCGCTTGAGCAGCGCGGCGGCGATGGCGCCGGACGGGCCGGCACCGATCACCAGCACCTGGCGTTGTTGCAGTTCAATGTTCGGCATGAGGGCTCCTTGCCATGGAAACGGAATTCGAAAGGATGTGCTGGGCCAGTGCGGCGACACGGCGCAGGCCGAGCACCCACAGGGCGAACAGACACAGGGCCATGGCCCAGAGCGACAGCGGGGTCATGGGTGCGGTTGCGCTCCATCACGGGGGGCCGCCCAGGGGGCCAGGAGGAAACTGAACGCCAGGCCCAGGCTCACGGCCAGGCCGAAACTGCTCACTGCCGGTGTGCTCGACAGCGCCAGCAGGCCGAACGACAGCCAGGTGGTCAGCGCCGCCAGCAAGGTGCCGAGCAGGCTAACCGCCGCGCCGCCGATGCGCTCGTGCATGAGGATCGCGTAGTCGACGCTGATGGCGGTCACCAGCAGCAGGCCGAACAGGCTGAACAGGGTCAGCGGTTGACCGAGCCAGCCGAGGCTGGCCAGGCTGCACAGCGCCGCCAAGAGCGGCAGGGCGACGATACGCAGTGAACCACGCAAGCCGAACGGCGGCACCAGCAGCAGCAGGATCAGCGCGCAGGACAGCAACTTGAGCTCCGCCGCACTGACCTGAGTAGCGGCGAACAGCTGGTTCAGTTCACCGAGGCGGTCGATCAGTTGCACGCCATCGAGGCCATCGGTCTGCAGGTGCAGCAGCGTGGTGTCGCTCAAGCCTTGCAGGCTGACGATGGCGGCTACTCCGCTGTCTTGCTGGCCCAGCCACAACGGCCGCCAGGCTTCGCCGAGCGGGCCGGCCAGGACGTGCTCGATGGCCTGGTCCGGCAGTTGGCGCAGCTGATCAGCCTGCGCGGCCAGCGCGGCCTGCGGAACGCCCAAGGCCAGCAGTGGCTGCCAGTGTTGCGGCAGTACGGCCAGTGCCTGGCGTACCTGGCCTTGAGCGGCCGGGCTGGCAACCAACTGGCTGAGGCTCATGAACCCCTTGAGCTTGCCCAGCTCGACCAGCTCTTGAAGCTCGCCGGACAGCGCCTCAAGGCGGCCCAGCAGTTGTTGTTGATCGGCCCCGCGTACCAGGTAGAACTGGCTGGTGGGCTGGTAGCCGGTGATGCGCGCCACCGCCTGGGCTTCTTCCATCAGTTGCGGCGGGGTGCCAACCCACTGGCGGATGTCGTTGTGGGTTTGCAGCTGCCACAGGCCAGCGGCGCAGAACGACAGCGCCAGAGCCAGCAAGGCGCCGCTGGGCACCTTGCGCAGCAATTGCGCGCGCCAGGTGGTGAGGGTTTCGGCGATGCGCAGCGGCCATTGCGCCGGTTGCAGTTCGACCGTGGCCAGCAGCGCTGGCAGCAGGCACACCGCGCTCAGGTAGGCGCCGACCAGGCCGGCTGCCGAGAACGCGGCGATCTGGGTCAGTGCCGGGAACGGCGTGAAGGCCAGGGCCAGGTAGCCGATGCAACTGGTGGCCAGGCTCAGGCTCATGCCCGGCAAGGTCAGGCGCATAGCTGGCCAGCTGCGCCAGGGCTTGAGGCTCCAGCCCTTGGACAGGTAGTGCAGTGGGTAGTCGACCGCCACGCCGATCAGGCTGGAACCGAGTACCAGGGTCATTACGTGCATCTGGCCGAACAGCGCTACGCACACCACCGAGCCGAACAGCATGCCCACCAGTACCGGGACGAACGCCAGCCACGCCCGCCAACGGCGGAAGGTCAGCAGCAACAGCAACAGGATGCCCAGTGTGGCGCCACCCCCGACCCAGGTGATTTCCCGGCTGGCCTGTTGCTGGCCGGCAGCGGCGTGCAGCAGGCCGCTGGCTGCCAGCAGGTGGGCACCGGCCTGGCCGGCCTGGGCGCGGCTCTGCTTGAGCAGTTCGGCTACCTGCAATGGCAGGTGCAGGTCGAAGGCGTTGCCCACGGTGCGCGCGCGCAGCAGCACCCAGGCCTGGCCGTCGGCCTGGGCGACCAGTGCGCCGCTGGTGGTATCCAGTTCGACATTGGCCGGCTTCGGCTGGCTGTTCTGGATACGCCCGGTAAGGCCCAGCCAGTCGTCCTGGCTGGGCACCAGGCTGAAACCGGCGAAGGGGTCGAACAGGCTTTGCACGCGTTGCTCGATAAAGGCGTCCGGGTGCTCGACCAGCTGTTTCCGGTCCTCGGCCGCCAGCATCGCCAGGCGGCCTTGCAGCAGTTGTTCACGCACCGCCTGCAGGTCGGTCTGCAGGCTCCACTGGACCTTTTCGAACAGGCCGCTGGCCTGCCATTGCCCGGCCAGTTTCTGCGCCATGGCCAGCGCCTGCTGGCGGTCGGCATGGCCGACCAGCACCAGCAGCTCGCGGTTGAGCGGCTCCTGCATGCGTTGTTCGGCGCGCTTGACCAGTGGGTCCTCGGTGGCCCCGGGCACCAGGGTCATCAGGTCGGCGGACAGCGGCGCGCCGCGATGCCACTGCCAAGCGGCAATCGCCAGCATGGCCAGCAGCAGGCAGACGAACAGGCGCGGCAACAGGCGTTCAGTTGGCAAAGTCACGGCGCTCCGCGTCGCTCAGGGCAGCGCTGCCACTGCTGTCGGGCATGCGCAGCACGGTGCTGTCACCCTGGGTTTCGCTCAGCACGATGCGTTCGACATAGCGCCCGCCGCTGATGTCGATGTGGGTGAAGACCTGCTTGAGCAGCAACGAACGGGGCGTCAGGCGCAATTGCCACTGCTCGGCCTCGCCGCTCAGGCTCAACTCGAAGTCCCGTTGCAGGCCGCTGCTGTCGCCTTGCAGCACAGCGAAGAACAGGCGGTTCTGCTCGGCCCCGGCGCTGCGGCTGGGCAGGGTTTGCCAGCCACTCGGGTCGCGCCGGGCAATGCCTTGGGCGTCGATGCGGTAATCCTGGCGCAGTGGCGTTTGCAGCAGCCACAGCAGGCCAAGGTCGCGGGCCAGCACGAAGCGGCCCTTGCTCAACAGGGGCTGGGGCAGGGCACGCAGATGCTTTTCCTGGATGAACGGACCCTTGATCACCGCCGGCGCGCTCAGTTGCTTTTGCAGGTCGTCGAGGCCGAAGGCGAAGGCTAGAGGGCTGATGAGCGACATCACGATTGCAGCAAGGATCTTGCGGGAGCGGCCTTGTGATCGCGCTGATCTGCCGAAGTTCGAGCCAGGGCGCAGTGCCGAGAATGACCGGTACAGGCTGTGTTTCATGCCAGCACCTGCTGCACGGCGTCGAGCATCACCTGCGGCGAGGCCAACTGCATCTCGCCGCTGTCGATATGCACCGCGACCTGCACGGTGCTGGCCCGGGTCATGCGTTCGCCGGTCATGGCGTCGCTGATCAGGTAGTGGATCTTCAGACGGTTTTCCCACTCCACCAGGCTGGCGCGCACGGTAAGGCGCTGGCCGAAGGTGGCGCCGCGGATGTAGCGCAGTTGTAGGTCGATCACCGGCCACGCGTAGCCGCTGGCCTGCATCTGCAGGTAGTTGTGGGCCAGGCGGTCGAGCAGGGCGCAGCGGGCCACCTCCAGGTACTTCACGTAATGGCCGTGCCAGACGATGTGCATGCTATCGACGTCGAAGAAGGGAACGACGATCTCGCTGTCGACATGGAAGACCCCGGGGTTACGCATGCAACCTCCAGTGGCGCTGGGCGATGCGCTGCAGACAGTGGCGCAGGTCACTTTCCAGGGCGCGGTCTTCGATGACTGGAGCGAAGTCCGCCAGCAGTGCTTCGTGCATGTGCGCCAGGGCTGGCGGCAGTGGCCGTGCGTCGGGCTGGCGGCTGCGCAGCCAGACACCTTGGTTGGCGGCCAGCAGCGAGGCGGCGGCAACCTGCTCGGTCAGCTCCAGCACCCGCAGGGCATCGCGTGCGGCGATGGTGCCCATGCTCACCTTGTCCTGGTTGTGGCACTCGGTGGAGCGCGAGAACACGCTGGCCGGCATGGTCTGCTTCAGGGCCTCGGCAGTCCAGGCGCTGGCGCCGATCTGCACGGCCTTGAAACCGTGGTTGATCATCGCTCGCTCGGCCTCGGCGCCGGAAAGGTTGCTCGGCAGGCCGTGGTTGTAGCGCACGTCCACCAGCAGCGCCAGCTGGCGGTCGAGCAGGTCGGCGACGTTGGCCACCAGGGTTTTCAGGCTGTCCATGGCAAACGCGATATGCCCGCCATAGAAGTGCCCGCCGTGCAGCACACGCTCCGCGTCGCCATCGATGATCGGGTTGTCGTTGGCGCTGTTCAGTTCGGTTTCGATGAAACCGCGCAACCACCCCAGGCTGTCGGCCAGCACGCCGAGCACATGCGGGGCGCAGCGCAGCGAGTAGCGGTCCTGCAGGCGGTGCAGTGGTGGCAGTGGTGCGTCGATGGCCAGGTCCTGGCGCAGCCAGGCGGCGACCTGGGTCTGGCCGGGGTGCGGCTTGGCGGCGAACAGGCGTTCGTCGAAGTGCTCCGGGTTGCCCTGCAGGCCGATCACATTGAGCGCGGTGATGCGCGTGGCCAACTGCAGCACGTAATCGGCGCGGGCATAGGCCAGGCAGGCCAGGCCGGTCATGACCGCGGTGCCGTTCATCAGCGCCAAGGCTTCCTTGGGGCGCAGTACCAGCGGTTGCCAGCCCAGCTCGCGGTGCACATCGGCACTGCTGCGGCGCTGGCCCTGGTACATTACCTCACGCTCGCCGGACAGGGTCGCTGCCACGTACGACAAGGGTGTCAGGTCCCCGCTGGCGCCCACCGAGCCTTCCTCGGGGATCAGCGGCAGGATGTCGTGGGCGAGAAAGTCGCGCAGGCGCTCGAGCAGTTCCAGGCGAACACCGGAAACGCCGTGGCTCAGCGAACGCAGGCGGGCGGCCAGCACCGCGCGGGTGGCGGGGGCGTCGAGCAGCTTGCCCAGCCCGCAGCCATGGAACGTGTACAGATGCTGTGGCAGGGCCTCCACGTGTTCCAGCGGCACGGCCACCACGCAGGAGTCGCCGTAGCCGGTGGTGACGCCGTAGATCACCCCTTCCTTGTCGAGCAGGGTGTCGAGAAAGCGCGCACCGCGGGCGATGCGTTCACGGTAGGCGGCGTCGTTCTGCAGCGCTACCTGCGCGCGGCGCTCGGCCAGGGCCAGGACATCTTCGATTGCCAGCGGCGATTCGCCGAAGGTGACAGGCTCATGCGGATGCATCGTCATCGGTCTTCCAGAAAGGGTAGAAATTGAACCACTGCAACGGCGCCTGGACGCAGTAGTGCCCCAGGCGTGCGGCATAGCGCGTGGCCCACTCGGCGATCACTTGGTCACGCTGGCCGCGCCGCCATTGCAGGCGTTCAGCGAAGGGTTCGAGGGTGATGTGGTAGCGGCCCTGGTGCTTGAGGCAGAACAGCAGGTTGAGCGGGCATTCGAGCATGCCGGCGAGTAGCCAGGGGCCTTGCGGGAAGGCCGCCGGGTGGCCGAGGAAATCCACCTCGACGGTGCGTGCGCCGTGCAAGGGCACGCGGTCGCCGGCGATCGCCAGCCACTCGCCGCGCTCCAGTCGCTCGGACAGCTGCAGCATCACCGCTGGGTCCAGTTCGCTGACCTGAATCAGCCGCAGGTTGCTGGCACCGGCCTCGCCGAGCAGGCGGTTGAAGCGCTCGGCATGGCGGGTGTGCACCAGCACGTTCATGGTCACCTGTTCGCCAATCTCGGCCAGGGCCCGGCACACTTCGAGGTTGCCCAAATGCGCACCGACCAGCATCTGCCCGCGTGCACCGCGCAGTTGCTGGCGCAGGTTGGCGGGGTCGTGGATCTCGATGTCCTCGATGCGCAGCTTGCCGTTCCACACATCGAGCTTGTCCAGCAGCGCCTCGGCAAACGCCATGAACTGGCGAAACACCTGCCAATGGTTGGGCGCAGCGGTTTGCCCGGCGTTCCATTGGTGCAGCCGCTGCTGGTACTGGCGGGCGCTGCGCCGGGCGCGGCGGCCAAACAGGAAGAAGTAGGCGACGATGAGGTGGATCAGCGGGCTGAGTACGCGGCGCCCGAGCAGGCGCACCAGGGTCGCGGTCAGCTTCATCAACCAGAAGCTGCCCCGTTCCTGGTGCTCGGCCCAGTGTTGTGGCTGTTCGCTCATGCGCGCCACCTGCGCCAGAGTATCAGGGGGGCGCGCAGCAACATGCCGAAGAACAGCTTGGCGTGCATCTTCGAGATCAGCGCATTGTCGTGGAACAGGCGAAAGTGCGAGAGACCGTCCTGTGGGTAGTGCACGCGGGTCGGCAGCCACTTCATGGGCTGGTTGCGCCAGGCCAGGCGCACGAGAATCTCCGGGTCGAAATCCATGCGTTTGCCCAACTTGACGCTGTCGATCATCGCCAGGGTCGCCGGCAGTGGGTAGACCCGAAAGCCGCACATGGAGTCAGGTATCTGCAGCGACAGGCTGTTGATCCACACCCACACGTGGGTCAGGTAGCGGGCGTACAGCCGGCCCTTGGGCACGCTGGCATCGTACTGTGGATAACCGCACACCAGCGCCTGTGGATAAGCTTGCGACTGCTCGACGAAGCGGCCGACATCGGCGAGATCGTGCTGGCCGTCGGCGTCCACTTGCAGGGCATGGCTGAAACCGAGCCGTGCGGCTTCGCGCAGGCCGGCCATGACTGCGCCGCCCTTGCCCTGGTTGACCGCCAGGGTCACCAGGTACACGTCAGGCTGGCCGGCGAGGCGCCCCAGCACCTGGGCGCAGGGCGCGTAGCTGGCGTCATCTACCAGCACGCAGGGAAGGCCTGCGCGCAGCAGGTCGGCGACCACGGCCGGCACTGCCTGCTCGTGGTTGTACACCGGGATCACCGCACAGGGCTTATGCACAGACGGCCTCCAGCAGAATACGGCCACTGGAGCAGGGCAACCCAGCGCAGGTGAAGGTGAAGTACAGCTTGCCGCGCGCGCTGTCCCAGCGCAGGGTCAGCGCCAGTTCATCGCCTGGGCGCACCAGTTGCTGGAACTTGAGCACTTCCATGCCGCTGAAGCGCCGCTCGCAATCGAGCAGTTCGCCGCCAAGGTCGATGGCCCAGTCGATCTGGACCACGCCCGGCAGTACCGGGGTCTGCGGGAAGTGCCCGGGGAAACACGCCAGGTCCAGCGGCACGGCCAGGCGCAGGTGCAGTTCGTCGCCCTCGCGGCGCTGTTCCAGCACCTCGGGCGCCAGGCTGCGCTGGGCCAGCAGCAGGGCCTGCAAGTTGGCCTGGGGCAGCTTGCCCTGGCTGTTCAGCGGCAGGCGGCGCAGCAACCGCCACCGGCGTGGCAGGGCCAGCGCTTCGCAGTGGCTGGCCAGGTGCGTGCGCAGGCCGTCGACCAGCGCCCGACGGCCAAGGTTGCGCAATGTGTGCAGGCCGGCCGGGCTTGGCACCAGCAGCGCGCCAAGGAAGGCGCGGCCTTCCTCGATCATGCCCAGGCGCGCTTCGGCGACCCACGGGTGGCTGCACAGGGCCTGTTCGAGCATCGGCAGGGAGATACGCTTTTCTTCCAGCTTGACGATACGGTCCAGGCGCCCGAGCAGGCGGAAGCGCCCGCCTTCGACGAACTCGACGGCATCGGCGCTCTGCTCGACATGGCCGGCCGGCAAGTAGCTGGAGGCGATGCGCAAGGCACCTTGCTCATCCTGGCTCAGTTGCACATCGGCGAACGGGCTCCACAGTTCTTCGCCCTGGCGCCAGGCGATGCCGCCGGTTTCCGAGCTGCCGAGGATTTCCGCCGGCCACTGGCCCAGGCGCTGGTGCAGGCGCTCGCCAGCCTCCGCCGGCAGTTCGCCGCCGGACGAGAACACTAGGCGCACCGGGCACAGGGCCGGCCAGTCGAGGTTATCGCCCATGCGCTTGAGGAGCGCCGGGCTGGCCACCCAGGCAAATGCCGGGTGTTCGCGGCTGGCACGTTGCAGGTCTTCGGGGAAGGGTAGCGGGCGGCGCTCGAAGCCACGCCCGGCGCACAGGGGCCAGAGCACGCGGAACAGCAGCCCATAGATGTGCTGGGTGGCGACGCTGCCGATGATCCATGCATCGCCCAAGGTGCTGCCCCAGAGTCGTTCCAGGGCGGTCACTTCGTTGGCCAGCTGGCGCAGCTGCTTGTCGATGCGCTTGGGCTCGCCGCTGGAGCCGGAGGTGCAGAGGCTGATCCGGCACTGCGCCAGATCCAGGTCGGCAGGTTCCAGGGCGTTGCCCAGCAAGGCCTCCAGCGTGGCATCGCCTGGCTGATCGCTGAGCCACAGGTCGACCTGGGCATTCCAGCGCTCGCGGGTTGCCGGTTGCAGGTCGGCGGGCAGCAGCACCTCGACCCCGGCACGCCAGGCGCCCAGCAGCGCGGCCGCCAGTTGCGCGGCGTCTTCCAGATGCACTGCCAGGCGTTTGACCCCACGCTGGCGCAGGCCACCGGCCAACTGCAGGGCCTGCCGGCACAGTGCGGCGTGGTCCAGGGCCGGCGCCTGGGTCACCTGGCGCGGCGCTTCCAGCGGGCGCAGCAGGTGTTCGAGGTTGATCCAGTTCATGAGCGTCCTCGCACACGTTGTCTTATCAGCCATTCGATGGCGAACAGCAGGCCCATCGCGGCATAGGCGATCACGCCGTTGTACAGGGTCCACCAGCGCAGTGGCGCCCACAGCGTGAGGCTGGCGGCGATCAGGCCGTTGCACAGAAAGAACAGGCTCCACGCCTCGGTCACCCGGCGCGTGTAGCGCACGGCCCGGGGTGGCAGTTCAGGGTCACGCAGGCGCGCCAGGCGCTCGGCCATGGGCATGCCGTGCAGCAGGGTGCTGCCGAACAGGGCGAGCATGAAGGCGCTGATCAGCACCGGGTACCAGCGCAGTAGTTGCTGGCTGTCGGACAGCCCCAGCACGCCACAGAATGCCAGCGCCGCCAGCGCCATCCACAGGCTGCCCGGGCGGCGCGGCGCGCTCAGGGCGCGGGCCAGCCAGAGGGCGCCAAGCAGCAGGCCGAATTGCCAGGGGGCGAAATGGGCCATGCCGAAATGCACGGCAAACGGATACAGCAGGCCGGCCAACAGCAGACCGAGGCCGATCAGGCGTTTCATGCCGCCGGGTTTACCAGGCGGAACACGGCCTCGACCACGTCATTGACGGTACGTACCGACTTGAAATCGTCAGCGGCGATCTTCTTGCCGGTCTGGCGCTTGATGTGGTCGATCAGGTCGACGGCATCGATGCTGTCGATTTCCAGGTCCTGATACAGGTTGGATTGCAGAGAGATGCTGGCCGGTTCCAGTTCGAACAGTTCGACCAGAGCGTCGCGCAGGATGTTGAAGATGTCTTCGCGGGTTTGCATGGTACGTTCTCAGGCGGCCTGACGGGCGGTGACGAATGCCGCCAGCGTGGCGACGTTGCTGAAGTGGTTGCGGGTGTCCTTGGCATCGGCGTCGATCTTGAAGCCGTAGCGCTTCTGGATCGCCAGGCCGAGTTCCAGTGCGTCTACCGAGTCCAGGCCCAGGCCTTCGCCGAACAGGGGTTGTTCATCGTCGATGTCCTGAACGCTGATGTCTTCCAGGCCCAGGGCGTCGATGATCAGCTGTTTGAGGTCACGGTTCAGGTCTTGCTGTGGCACGCTCATTGGCGGCGAGCTCCTTGATGAAGTAGTGATGCAGATGGTCGTTGAGCAGCCGCGATGCCTTGGGGGCGGGGCCCAGGGCGGCGAAGGCCTGAGGATCGATATCGGCGCCGACCTTGAGGGTAAAGTGCACGCGGCGGCTGGGAATGCGGTACCAGGGTTCATTCTTGGTCAGCGTGGTGGGGCTGACCTGGATGGTCACCGGGGTGATGATCTTCGCACCGCGCAGGGCGATTGCGGCGGCGCCACGATGAAAGGCCGGCGCCTGGCCGGGCGAGGTGCGCGTGCCTTCGGGGAAGATCACCAGTGGCTGGCCCTGGCGCAGCGACTCCACGGCGGTGTCGAGCATGTCCAGGCTGCCGTCGTTGCCGATGTACTGGGCTTCGCTGACCGGACCGCGGGTGAATGGGTTGTCGAACAGGCTCTGCTTGACCACGCAGTTGGCCTGGCGCACCAGGCCAATGAGGAACACCACGTCGATCAGCGACGGGTGGTTGGCGATGATCATCTGCCCCGGACGGCCGAGGCGCTCGGCGCCGTCGATCTGGTAAGTCAGCACGCCGGTGGCGTGCATGAACCGCACGAAACGCCAGAACAGCCAACTGATGGTGCGCCGTGCGCGCCGGCGATGGCGTTCGGCACCGCCCGGCAGGCAGGCCAGCAGCGGAAAGACCAGCAGGCGCAGGCACAAACCGCCCAGGCCGAACAGAAAGAAGCTCGCGGCGGTGGCCAGCAGACGCCAATAGTAAGCGTCGCGTGGCCGGCTCACGGCTGTCGTTGCCAGTTCCATGTACGACGATTCCAGGTGTGGGTGAAGGAAGTGCAGCCAGTCAGCATGGCTTTGAGCCAGCTGAGGCCGTGAGGCAATTCCACGGGAGGTGTTGCCAACGCCTGCCCGGGCGCGAGTTGCCATTGCTGGCCAGGGGTCAGCAGCAGGCCCAGGGCGTAGGCGAAGGGCACGTCGTCGATCCAAGGGCTGTAGGCCTCGGGGGGCAGTTCCTCGGTGACGATCAACAGCACGGCGGGTGCACCCTCGGCCAGCAGTGCCGCCGCCTCCAGCACGCCTTGCTCGAACCCGTCGCCCGCGGCCGCCAGGGCGGTCATTTCGCTGGTCGAGCCGCGCAGGATCGACCACAGGCCGATGACCGCGTTGTGCACCGACAGGCTGAACTGAGTGGGCGACAGCGGCTGGCGTGCGGCCAGCTCGCTGAGAATCGAAAAGGTGCGGGGCGTTTCACCGTGGCGCGATACGAACACCAGTGGCAACTGCTCGTGGCCCTCGGCCAATGGCCAACCCACGGCAAAGGCCATGCGCGCCAGGTGGCTGAGGCGACGGCGTTGCATGGCGGGCAGGAAGCTCACGTCAGGCGCCTGCGCATCGCTGCGTGGCGGCTGATGGCCATTTGCCCATAATTGCCAGTCGGCGTGTGTCGAGAGGCCAGGGGCCCACGCGCGCCATTGGCTGATGTCGAAGGTGATCACGGTGCTTTGTTTCCCGCCCTGAGGGACTTCCATGCCGAGGGAATGACTCGGCGTAACGACCTGCCAGGGTTGGCGCATTCATCGAGTGGCGCGCATTATCCCGGTGCCGGGGTCATGTATCAATGCATAGTGGTTCAATCAGACATTGCCTTCGTCTGGACATGACATACGCTGATCGCCATGTACGCGGTTTCCGACAACCGGTCAGGGCAAGGTTGTCGGTCGGGAGGTGCACAACTTGAATGAAGAATGCTGGTCAATGCCGAGCGGGCGCCACATACTCGGGCATTCGTTGATACACGGAGGTCTCTCATGCGGCGCGTGGTGTTCAATCAGAAAGGTGGCGTGGGCAAGTCGAGCATCGCTTGCAACCTGGCTGCGGTCAGCGCCAGCGACGGCTATCGGACCCTGCTGATCGACCTGGATGCCCAGGCCAACTCGACTCAGTACCTGACCGGCCTCACCGGCGAAGACATCCCCATGGGTATCGCCGACTTCTTCAAGCAAAGCCTCTCCAGCGGGCCGTTCAGCAAGAAGAACAAGGTCGATATCTACGAAACCCCGTTCGATAACCTGCATGTGGTCACCGCCACCGCGGAGCTGGCCGATTTGCAGCCCAAGCTCGAGGCCAAGCACAAGATCAACAAGCTGCGTAAGTTGCTCGACCAGCTCGACGAGGATTACGAGCGGATCTACATCGATACCCCGCCTGCACTCAACTTCTATGCGGTATCTGCGCTGATTGCGGCAGATCGCGTGCTGATCCCCTTCGACTGCGACAGTTTTTCACGCCAGGCGCTGTACGGGCTGCTGGCTGAGATCGAAGAGTTGAAGGATGACCATAACGAAGAGCTGGTGGTCGAAGGCATTGTCGTCAACCAGTTCCAGTCCCGCGCCAGCCTGCCCCAGCAAATGCTCGACGAACTGCTGGCCGAAGGGCTGCCGGTATTGCCGGTCTACCTGAGCAGTTCGGTGAAGATGCGCGAGTCGCACCACGCCAGCTTACCGCTGATTCACCTGGAGCCACGGCACAAGCTGACCCAACAGTTTGTCGAGCTGCACTCACTGCTCGAAGAAAACGCTTAAATCCCTTGGCTGCGTAGCCACTCCAGCAGCGACTGCAGTGGAAACGCGCCCGCCTGGCGGCTGACTTCGCGGCCGTTCTTGAACAGGATCAGGCTGGGAATCGAACGGATACCCAACTGGCCGGCAAGGGTACGGTTGGCTTCGCTGTCGAGCTTGGCCAGGCGGCAGCGCCCCTCGAGTTGCCGCGCGGCCTGTTCGAAGGTGGGGGCGAAGGACTTGCAGGGGCCGCACCAGTCGGCCCAGACGTCGATCAGCAGCGGCAGGTCGCCTTTGATCTGGTTGGCGTAGTTGCGTTCGTTGAGTTCGAACGACTGGCCCAACAGCACCTGCTGTTTGCAGCGGCCGCATTTAGGCGCATCGCCCAGGCGGGTGGCAGGCAGGCGGTTGAGGCCGTCGCAGTAGGGGCAGGGGACTAGCAACGAGTCGGACATGTGGTTTCCTTGTGGTGTTTGGTCAAGCCCTGTCGCCGGCCATCAGGAGGAGCAGCTGATTTCCAGGTGTTTGCCCCACGCTGGCGGGCGTTCGGCGTAGGCCTGCATTCCGGCTTGTTCCTCGAACGGCGTGCTCAGCACCTGATGCAGCCGCCGCACTTCACTGTAGTCACCGGCCTCGGCGGCTTCGATGGCTTTTTGCGCCAGGTAGTTGCGCAGTACGTACAGCGGGTTCACCGCGTGCATGCGCTCGCGGCGCCCATCGCCATTACCGGCTTCACGCTCACAACGGGCCAGATAGGCTGCGCCCCAGGCATCGAAGCCTGCCAGGTCGATGAAGTCGTCGCGTACGTCCTTGAGTGCCTCGGCCACCGGCTGCTCGCCCAGCCTGCGGAAGAACAGGTTGTAGTCCACACCCCCGCTCTGCATGCGCTGCAGCAGGCGCTCGACCAGCGCCATGTCCTCGTCCTCAGCCGTGGTCAGGCCCAGGCGCCGGCGCATCAGGTCCAGGTAGTGCGCCTGGTACAGCGGCAGGAACAACGCCAGCGCTTGCTTGAGGGGCTCGACCTCAATCACCGTGGTCAGGGCCTGGGCCAGTGCGCTGAGGTTCCAGTGGGCGATCGGCACCTGGTTGGCATAGCTGTAGCGGCCGCGGTCATCGGAATGGTTGCAGATGAAGTTGGCGTCGAAGTCGTCGAGGAAGGCGAAGGGGCCGAAATCGAAGGTGATGCCCAGGATCGACATGTTGTCGGTGTTCATCACCCCATGGCAGAAGCCATAGGCCTGCCAGCGCGCAATCAGCTCGGCGTTGCGCTCGACGATGGTGCGGAACATGGCCAGGTACGGCTGCTCGGCCTCGCGGCATTCGGGGTAATGCTGCGCTAGCACGTGGTCGATCAACACCCGCTGTTGCTCAGGCTGCTTGGTGTAGTAGAAGTACTCGAAATGGCCAAAGCGCACGTGGCTCTGTGCCAGCCGTGTGAGCATGGCGGCGCTCTCGCGGGTTTCACGCCATACCGGGGTACTGGAACCGATCACGCACAGTGCCCGGCTGCTGGGGATGCCCAGGGCGTGCAGGGCTTCGGAGGCGAGAAACTCGCGAATCGATGACCGCAGCACCGCCCGGCCATCGCCCATGCGCGAGTAAGGGGTCTGGCCGGCACCCTTGAGGTGCAGGTCCCAGTGCTCGCCCGCCTCGTTGAGCACTTCGGCCAGCAGCAGCCCGCGGCCATCACCCAGGCGCGGGTTGTACGAGCCGAACTGATGGCCTGAATAGACCATCGCCCGTGGGTCGGCTTCTTGCCAGAGTTTGTGGCCGCTGAACAGCTCGGCGAACACTGGCAGGTCGGCCTGGGCCGGGTCGAGGTCGAGCAAGCCCATGGCCGACTCGCTTGCCACGACCAGGCGCGGCTCTGCGATGGGCTCGGGCAGGACCTGGGTGGAAAACGCGTCGCCCAGGCGGGCGAAGCGGTTGTCGAAGGTGAGTTGGTCGAGGGCTTTCACGGGCTGCTCCTAGGGTTCAGCACAGAATAAAGCATTCGAGCCGTATCAGGCCGGCGCAGTGCCATCGGGTTTTGGTTGTTCCACGGGAATCAGCTGCTGCTTGCCGCCTTTGGTGTCCATCAGGAACACCTCGACCTGGCGTACCGAGATCTTGATGTTGTGCGCCTTGAACTCACGGTTGATGTAGCGGTTGATCTCGTCCAGCGTCGGGTTGCGGTCGCCCAGGTCGCGTACGTGCATGCGCAGTTCGTGGTCCAGCGAGCTCTCGCCGAAGTTGAGGAAATACACCAGCGGTTCCGGGTCTTTGAGCACCCGTGGATTTTCATGGGCGCCCTTGAGCAGCAGGTCGCGCACCAGGTCCAGGTCGGAGCCGTAGTCGATGCCCAGTTTCAGCGTGACGCGGGTGACCGTGTCGGTCAGCGACCAGTTGATCAGTTGGCCGGTGATGAAGGTCTTGTTGGGGACGATGATGTCCTTGCGGTCGAAGTCGGTAATGGTGGTGGCGCGGATGCGGATCTTGCTCACGGTACCGGACAGGTTGCCGATGGTGATGGTGTCGCCGATGCGCACCGGGCGTTCGAACAGGATCATGATGCCGGAGATGAAGTTGGCGAAGATCTCCTGCATGCCGAAACCCAGCCCGACCGACAGCGCTGCCACCAGCCACTGCAGCTTGTCCCAGCTTACGCCGAGGGTCGACAGGGTACTGACGATGCCTATACCGACGATGGTGTACGACAGCAGCGTGGTGGTGGCGTAGGCGCTGCCTTGGGCCAGGTTCAGCCGCGACAGCACCAGCACCTCCAGCAAGCCCGGCAAGTTGCCGGCCAGGGCGAAGGTGATGCCGACGATCACCAGCGCACCGAGCAGGTCGCCGAGGCTGATCGGCACCATGCTGGCGGCCGTGCCGGTGCCGCTGGTGTATTCGTACAGGGTGAAGTTGTTGAGGTAGGCGAACACCGTGATCAAATCCGCCCACACCCAGTACAGGCCGGCAATGAAGCCACCGAGCAAGGCCAGGCGGATCAGGCGCAACGACTGCTGGTTGACCTGCTCGATGTCCAGCGTCGGCTCTTCGGTGATGACTTCGCCGTCCAGGCCTTCCTTGGCGGCCGCGCGCTTGCTCAGCGCACGCTGGTAGGCCAGGCGCCGTGCGGCAACCGATAGGCCACGTACGAATGCGGCCTCGATCACCAACCAGAACATCAGCAGGTAAAGGGTGTAGATCAGCCGGTCGGTGAGCTTCAGTGCGGTGTAGTAATAGCCAAAGCAGACCGCAACGAACAAGGCGATTGGCAGCGCCGTGAAGGCCAGCCCGACGGCCCGGCGGAACAGCGAAGCGTCGCGGTGCGCGGGGCTGCTCAGCAGCAGGCGGCTGAGCAGCCAGGCCATGAGTGCGTAACAGGTCAGCACGACGCCGATGCCCAGCACATCGTCGGCCAGTGCCGACGGCTGGTGCTCGGCCACTGCCACCACGCCGACCAGCGCCAGCACGACGGTACCCAGCCGGCGCACCCAGCCGCGCAGGAACTCGACTTGCGGTTTGTGCCAGCGGAAGTGGATTTCCGCCACCCCTCCTGGGGCGAGTATGCGGTAGGCGGTGTAGAACACGAGCCAGGCCTGGGCCAGTTGCCAGAGCGCGGAGCCAAGGTTGGCGTTTTGCCCACGGGCGTCGATCTGCAGGGCATAGCTGCACAGGGCAAGGCCCAGGCTCACCGGCATCGCCAGGAGGATGTTGATCAGGATCGCCTGGGGCGTGTGCCACTGGCTGTCACGGCGGAAATGGCCGATATCCTGGTGCACCTTGCTCAGCCGTTGGTAGAGGTATTTGCGGCGCCACAGCAGGGCACCGATCACCAGCAGCAATGGCAGGAAAAGCAATGGGCGCTGGCTCAGCCCGTCGCCCAGCTCCTTCAGGCCAGAGCCCCAGGGCAGGTCCGAGACCTGTTTGGCAAAGCGCTCCGGCACCGTCTTCAACCAGTCCCAATCCAGCGGCTTGTTGCTCGGGATCCAGAACATCTGCTCGTCGAGCGTGGTGCGCAGGCCTTGCGCGGTGCTGAGCAACTGCTTCTGGTTGAGCTGCAGGGTGATCGATTCGTTGAGCAGTGCCGACAGCTCGCGGTTAAGGCGTTCAAGCAGGTCGCTGCGGGTGATCGCAACCTCCAGCAGGGCCTTGCGCAAGGCTGGGGTGACGTCTTGCTGCGGCTGGTTGGCCAGCAGTTTGTCGACATAGGTCACCGGGCTGCTCATCTGCTCGCGCTGCTGGTTGATCTCGAACTGGTACAGACGGATGTCAGCGATCTGGTCCGCCAGGTCACGGTCAAGCTTCAGGTGCGGCAGGGCCTGCTTCTGCTTGTAAAGGATCTTCGACAGCAGCAGGCTGCCCTTGAGCACGCTGATCTGCTCGTCCAGGGCTTGATCGGCCTGGGTCAGGCTGTCGAGCTGCTGTTTGGTGCGCAGGTTCTGCTGGGTCAATTCGTTGAGGCGGTCGGTGCTTTTGAGCAGGTAGTCGGAAAGCTTGAGGTTGGCTGCGCTTTCGCTGGCCAGCAGGCTGCTGCCGCCAGCCTTCTGCGCTTCGATCGACTGTTGGGTTACGGTTTGCTGGGACTGGGCCAGGCGCTTCTCGTTGATCAGCGTCTGCAGGTCCTGGATTTCCTGTTCCAGACGTGCGGTGCGTTCGATCAGCAGGTCGTGGCGGGCGTTGCCCAGGTCTTGCAGCAGGCCGTTGCCGGCCAGTTCCTGGCGGCGCAGCAGGGTCAGGGCATTGAGCGAGGCCAGTTCGGCACTGAGTTGGTTGCGCTGGTCGGCATTGATCGATTTGCCGCCATCCTTGCCGCTCTTGAGGATGGTGTTGATTTGCTGGCTGCGTGTCTGGTTGTTGCTGATCTCGGCCTGGGCGCGCTCGGGGCGGGTCTGGGAATTGATGATCAGGCTGTTGGCATCGGACAGCGCTTTTTGCAGCTCACCCTGCAGCGTGTTGCGTTCGCTGAGCATCTGCTCGAGCTGCGGCACGCTCAGGCTAGCGTAGCGTTGAGCCACCGGTTGTGGCTTGCTGGCTTTGAGCTTGGCCAGTTCTTTCTGGCTGTCGCTGGTCTCTTTGGGCGCGCCAGCCAGCTGTTGCTTGAGCTCGGCAAGCTTCTTCTCGCTATCTTCCTTGTTGGCAAGCAGGCTCAGGGTTTGTTCGAGCACCTGCTGCAAGGCCTTCTGATCGGCCTCCGGCAGCTTGCGTTCAGCGATCTTGTCGAGGCTGTTCTGAATGCTGGCAGCGCTCGGAGCTTCGGCCGCAGCAGCGGCGAACGGCAGGGACAGGCACAGCCCGAGCAGGGCTGTGCGAAGGTACACGCGCAGGGACATAGGCAGACTACTTATGGATCATGCAGAAACGAAGTTTAGAGGAACAATCCTGGTCCGGGTCGCGTTCCTTCGGGGAATCTGACGCCCACTTTCTGGATCTTGTTCCCGTCCATGGTCGCCACGGTCCAGATCGTGCCGTGCCATTCCACCTGATCGCCCACTACTGGAGCGCCCCCGACCTTCTGTCGGATGAACTGCGCCAGTGGCATTTTCGCGTCCAGGCCGTCGAGTTTCAGGCCGTAAAGGGCTGCCACCGCGCCCAGTTCGGCATCGCCTTCGAGCACGAAATCGCCGAAAAAGCGCAGGTCCAGGCCGCGTTGCGGGGCCTGGCTGAACAGCTTGCCCAATGCTGGCAGGTTGTGTTCGTGGCCGATCACGCACAGCATGTCGCCGACTTCGAGTACGGTACTGCCGGAGGGGTGCAATAACTGTTCGCCACGGAACAGTGCGGCAATACGGGTGCCCTCGGGCATCTTCAATTCGCGCAGGGCGGCACCAATGCACCACTTTTCCGCGCCCAGGCGATAGACGAACAACTCCCACTCGCTGGTAACGTGCACTTCGAGGGCGGACCGCGAGATCGGTGCCGGGTCCGGTGGTACCGTGACTTTCAACAGCTTGGCCATCCACGGCAGGCTGGTGCCCTGCACCAGCAGCGATACCAGCACGATGAAGAATGCCAGGTTGAAGAACAGTTGCGCGTCAGGTAGCCCCGCCATCAGCGGGAACACCGCAAGGATGATGGGTACCGCGCCACGCAGGCCGACCCAGGAAATGAAGGCTTTCTCGCGGCCATGGAAGGCCTTGAACGGCAGCAGTGCGGCCACCACCGACAGCGGCCGCGCGATCAGGATCATCCACAGCGCCAGGCCCAGTGCGGGCAGGGCGATCGGCAGCAGGTCATGGGGTGTGACCAGCAGCCCCAGCACCAGGAACATGCCGATCTGGGCGAGCCAGGCCATGCCGTCGAGCATGTGCAGGATGCCGTGGCGGCTGCGGATGGGTTTGTTGCCCAGCACCAGGCCGCACAGGTAAACGGCAAGGAAGCCGCTGCCGTGCAGGGCGTTGGTCAGCGAGAACACCGCCAAACCGCCAGCGATGACCAGAATCGGGTAGAGGCCGCCGGCCAGGTTGATCCGGTTGACCAGTTGCAGCATCAGCCAGCCACCGCCCAGGCCCAACAGCCCACCGATGCCGAATTCGCGCAGCAAGTGCCCCAGCAGGCTCCAGTGCAGGCCGGTCTGGCTGCTGGCGATCATCTCGATCAGGGTGACGGTGAGGAACACGGCCATGGGATCGTTGCTGCCCGATTCGATTTCCAGCGTCGCCGTGACCCGTTCGTTCAGGCCTTTGCCGCCAAGCAGTGAGAACACCGCCGCGGCGTCGGTGGAGCCGACGATGGCACCGATCAGCAGGCCCTGGATGAGGCTCAGGTCAAACAGCCAGGCCGCGACCAGGCCGGTGAGGGCGGTGGTGATCATCACGCCGATGGTGGCCAGCGACAATGCCGGCCACAGGGCCACGCGGAAGCTCGCCACCCGCGTGCGCAAGCCGCCGTCGAGCAGGATCACCGCCAGCGCCAGGTTGCCCACCAGATAGGCGGTCGGGTAGTTGTTGAAGATGATGCCGCCACCGTCCACGCCGGCGAGCATGCCCACCGCGAGGATGATGACCAGGATTGGAATGCCAAGGCGCGACGACAGCGAGCTGACCAGGATACTTGCGCCCACCAGCAATGCGCCGATCAAGAACAGGCTGTTGATGGTGCTTGCATCCAAAGGCAGGTACTCCGGGATAACGCGGGGAAGAGGACTCGATAGCTTTGAAGAACTAGCAGGTCGCGTGCCAATCGATTCTAACCTGATGAATTGGCAGCATGTAAAGCGTTTCTGCAGATGTAGAAAAGGCACCGCGAAGGGTGCCTTTTCCTGCGTTGCGCCTGCGCGCCTCAGCGCCGGCAAGCCGGCTCCCGCAGGGGGCGTCGGTATTGCCGCTGATGGCGCAAGTGGCTGCAGGTCAGGCCTGCTTCACTTCACGCATCGGCTTGCCCTTGACCGGCGCACCGTTGGCCACGTAGTACTTGGCAGTGCTGCGCGGCAGCGGCTTGCGGTTGCGGATCTTGTCCGAGATTTTCTCGGCGATCATGATGGTGGTGGCGTTGAGGTTGCCGGTGATGATGATCGGCATGATCGACGCATCCACCACACGCAGGCCCTGCATACCGTGCACGCGGCCTTCGCCATCGACCACCGCCATCTCGTCGGTCCCCATCTTGCACGAGCAGGACGGGTGGAAGGCGGTTTCGGCGTGCTCGCGGATGAACTTGTCCAGTTCTTCGTCCGTCTGCACGTGCGCGCCAGGGCTGATTTCACGGCCACGGTAGGGGTCCAGCGCTGGCTGGGCCATGATTTCGCGCGTCAGCCGGATACCGTCACGGAACTCCTGCCAGTCCTGCTCGGTGGCCATGTAGTTGAACAGGATGCTCGGGTGCTGGCGCGGGTCCTTGGACTTGACCTGGACGCGGCCACGGCTAGGCGAACGCATCGAGCCCATGTGCGCCTGGAAACCGTGTTCCTTCACGCCATTGGAGCCGTTGTAGTTAATCGCGACCGGCAGGAAGTGGTACTGAATGTTCGGCCATTCGAATTCAGGGCGAGTACGGATAAAGCCGCCTGCCTCGAACTGGTTGCTGGCGCCGATACCGGTGCCCTTGAACAGCCACTCGGCACCGATGGCAGGCTGGTTCCACCACAGCAACGACGGGTACAGCGACACCGGCTGGGTGCAGGCGTACTGCAGGTACAACTCAAGGTGATCCTGCAGGTTTTCGCCGACGCCCGGCAGGTCGTGCACGACCGGGATGTCGAGGCTTTCCAGCAGGGCCCGCGGGCCGACGCCGGAGCGCTGCAGCAGCTGCGGCGAGGCGATGGCGCCGGAGCTGACGATGACTTCCTTGCGCGCACGGGCTTCGACGCGCTCTTCGCTGTCGCCGACCAGGTAGGTCACGCCAACGGCGCGCTTGCCTTCGAACAGCACGCGATCGCTCAGGGCGTGGGTGACGATGGTCAGGTTCGGGCGCTTCTTGGCCTGGTCCAGGTAGCCGCGGGCGGTGCTGGAGCGGCGGCCGTTCTTGGTCACCGAACGGTCCATCGGGCCGAAGCCTTCCTGCTGGTAGCCGTTCAGGTCTTCCGTGCGTGGGTAACCGGCCTGTACGCCGGCCTCGACCATCGCGTTGAACAGCGGGTTGTTGCCTGCTTTGGGGGTGGCAACGCTGAGCGGGCCTTCGCCGCCGTGGTAGTCGTTGGGGCCGATGTCACGGGTTTCTGCCTTGCGGAAGTACGGCAGGCAGTCCAGGTAAGCCCAGTCTTCCAGGCCTGGCAGCTTCGCCCAGCCGTCGAAGTCCATGGCGTTACCGCGGATGTAGCACATGCCGTTGATCAGCGAGGAACCACCCAGGCCCTTGCCGCGGCCACATTCCATGCGGCGGCCGTCCATGTGCGGCTCCGGGTCGGTCTCGTAGGCCCAGTTGTAGCGGCGGCCCTGCAGCGGGAATGCCAGGGCAGCCGGCATCTGGGTGCGGAAATCCAGGCGGTAGTCGGGGCCACCGGCTTCCAGCAGCAGGACAGTGACGCTGGCGTCTTCGGTCAGGCGAGTGGCCAGGGTGTTACCGGCCGAGCCGGCACCAACGATGATGTAATCGTATTCCATGGGGCTTCCTCCGGAAGCAGCTGCGAGCTTCAAACGGCAAGCTGTAAGTAAAAGCAGCCGTGGGAAACTCGCGGATGGATGAGCCTGCAAGGGCCGGTGGCGTTACGCCGACCGGCTCTTTCTTGCAGCTTGCAGCTTGCGGCTTGCGCTGTCGGTCAGAAGACCGACGCGTAGCCGCCCAGTTCGACCTGAACCGACTTGATGCGCGTGTACTGAGCCAGCGAGCTGACGCCGTTTTCACGGCCGACGCCCGACTGCTTGTAGCCACCGACCGGCATTTCGGCCGGCGATTCACCCCAGGCGTTGATCCAGCAGATGCCGGCTTCGAGCTTGTGGATGATGCGGTGGGCGCGGGTGATGTCGTTGGTGCACACGCCTGCGGCCAAGCCGTATTCGGTGTCATTGGCGCGGCGGATGACTTCTTCTTCGGTTTCGTAGGTGAGGATACTCATCACCGGGCCGAAGATTTCTTCCTTGACGATGGTCATGTCGTCGGTGCAATCGGTGAACACGGTCGGGGCCACGAAGGCGCCCTTGGCGAAATCACCTTCGGTCAGGCGCTCGCCGCCACACAGCACGCGGGCACCTTCTTGCTTGCCCTTGGCGATGTAGCCCAGCACGCTTTCCATGTGCTGGAAGCTGACCAGCGGGCCGAAGTTGGTGTTTTCGTCTTCCGGGTTGCCGGCGCGAATGCGGGCAACGCGCTCGGCGATCTTGGCTTCGAAGGCCGCTTTCATCTGGGCTGGAATGAACACGCGGGTGCCGTTGGTGCAGACCTGGCCGGAGCTGTAGAAGTTGGCCATCATGGCGATGTCGGCGGCCTTGTCCAGGTCGGCATCGGCGCAGATGATCAGCGGCGACTTGCCGCCCAGCTCCATGGTGACTTCCTTGAGCGAGGAGCTCGAAGCGCTGGCCATGACCTTCTTGCCGGTGGTGGTGCCGCCGGTGAAAGAGACTTTCTCGATGCGCGGGTGTTCGGTCAGCCAGGTGCCGACTTCGCGGCCGCTGCCGGTCAGAACGTTGAACACGCCGTCCGGCAGGCCGGCTTCGGTGTAGATCTCGGCCAGCTTCAGGGTGGTCAGCGAGGTGACTTCCGAAGGCTTGAAGATCATCGCGTTGCCGGCGGCCAGGGCCGGGGCGGACTTCCACAGGGCGATCTGGATCGGGTAGTTCCAGGCGCCGATACCGACGGTCACGCCCAGCGGCTCGCGGCGGGTGTAGACGAACGAGCTTTCACGCAGCGGGATCTGCTCGCCTTCGATGGCCGGTACCAGGCCTGCGTAGTATTCCAGTACGTCGGCGCCGGTGACGATGTCGACATAACGGGTTTCGGAGTACGACTTGCCGGTGTCCAGGGTTTCCAGCATGGCCAGCTCGTCGTTGCGCTCACGCAGGATGTCGACGGCACGGCGCAGGATGCGCGAACGCTGCATGGCAGTCATTGCGGCCCAGACTTTCTGACCGCGCTCGGCGCTTTCGACGGCTTTCTCGACGTCGGCCTCAGTGGCGCGCTGGACGTGGGCCAGAACTTCGCCGGTCGCCGGGTTGATGGCTTCGAAGGTGGCATCGCTGCCAGCGTCGACATAACCGCCGTCGATGTAGAGTTTTTGCGTTCCGAAACGGGCCATAGTGTCCTCGCAAGTGCAGTGTGTGAGTGGCTTTCGCGTCACGCTCCGGCCGGCTGGGCAAGGGCTGTGCGCATTTTTTCAGAGGCCGGTGGTTGCGTGTCCGGGCGCTTCTGTTTAGCCAGTTGTAGTTCCAGGTATTCGTAAGCGATCTGTATCGCCTGGCTGGTGTCGAAGGCATCGCCCGACAGCGCTCCACGCAGCCACAGCCCGTCGATCAAGGCAGCCAGGCCGCGGGCGGCGGTGCGCGCTTCATCGAGCGGCATGGCGCGGCGGAACTGGCAGCACAGGTTGGAATACAGGCGGTGATCGTTGATCCGCTGCAACCTGTGCAAGGACGGCTGGTGCATGCTGGAGGCCCAGAAGGCCAACCAGGTTTTCATTGCCGGGCCATTCACCTGGCTGGCATCGAAGTTGCCATCGATGATCACCCTCAGGTGGGCTCGCGGGCTGTCGTCGGTCAGTGCCTGGCGACGGGCGATCACGCCCTCGTTGAGCATGTTCATGATGTGGCGCATCGTCGCCGCGATCAGGCCGTTCTTGTCCTGAAAGTAGTGACTGATGATGCCGTTCGACACACCGGCCAAACGGGCAATCAGCGCAATGCTGGCATCTCCCAGGCCGACCTGATCGACTGCTTGCAGCGTCGCTTCGATCAATTGCTGGCGGCGGATGGGTTGCATACCGACCTTGGGCATCTTGCTATCTCCTCAGGCCTGACGAGCAGACAACGTGCGGCTGACTCGGCGAGGACCAGTCTATTTTGTTTTGATTGAACGTTCAATCAATAAAGAATAAGCTCTGCGACAATTTGTGCCATTGACAGCTTCCAAGGCTGTTTCGGTGGCACGGATTGACACCCCAGGAAATCGCGTAACCCCCGTATTACAAGGTGTTGACGGGTATTAGCGATGCGAAATGCAGATTCTGCTCAACGGCCATGCGCCTGCGGCAGGCCCTTGGAGCGGGCGGGGTGCTCTGTGACGAATGCGCGCACCCAACTGATTTGGCGAGGCATTTGCGCAGACCACCTGTCTGGTTTTGCAACGTTTTTATTCGGGATCACGGTTTCCAAGTTGCTTTTATAACACCTGATGCAGTGGGGGTATTCCACCAATTGCTCGGGAAAAGACTGATTAGCCTCCACAGCCGCACTGCCCGGAGCATTCGTGCAATGAGTTCTGCCTCCCTTACCAAACCCCCCGCCGAGAGGGTACGGGTCAATCGCGTGGTGTTTTACACCTCCGCGCTGATGATCCTCGTTCTGACTGCCTTGCTTATCGCTGTTCCCGAAACCGCCGGTCAGGTACTGGGCGTGGCCCAGAAGTGGCTGACACGCACCTTCGGCTGGTATTACATGCTGGTGATCTGCGGTTACCTGCTGTTCGTCGTTTACCTGGCGTTCTCCGACTACGGCAAGCTCAAGCTTGGCGGCAAGGATGACCTGCCCGACTTCAGCTACGGGGCCTGGGCCGGCATGCTGTTCTCCTCCGGTATCGGTATCTCGCTGCTGTACTTCGGCGCCTCTGAGCCGCTGGACCACTACTTCAATCCGCCGGAAGGCACCCCTGCCAGCCTCGAGGCCGCGCGCCAGGGCCTGCAACTGACCTTCCTGCACTGGGGGCTGCATGGCTGGGCGATCTACGCTCTGGTCGGGCTGGCCGTAGGCTACTTCGCCTACCGCCACAACCAGCCGCTGGCACTGCGCTCGGCCCTGTATCCGCTGGTCGGTGAGCGTTGGGTCAGGGGGGCCGCCGGTAACGCCGTGGACATCTTCGGCATGTTCGTCACCTTGCTGGGCCTGGTGACCAACCTCGGGATCGGCGCGATGCAGGTGTCTTCGGGCCTTGAATACCTGTTCGGCATGGACCATAGCCAGACCAACCTGCTGGTGGTGATTCTGGTCATGGCCGGGGTGGCCACGGTGGCCGCGGTGTCGGGTGTGGAAAACGGCATTCGCCGCCTGTCCAACCTGAACATCATGCTGTTCAGTGGCTTGCTGATCTTCGTGCTGCTGGGCGGCGAGACCCTGCACCTGCTCAACGGCCTGGTGCAGAACGTCGGCGACTACCTCAACGGCATCGTGCTGAAGACCTTCGACCTTTATGTCTACGAAGGCGAGGCCGGCAAATCTGAGCGTTGGTTGGGCCTGTGGACCGTCTTCTACTGGGCGTGGTGGATCTCCTGGGGGCCGTTCGTGGGCATGTTCATTGCGCGGATCTCCAAGGGCCGTACCGTGCGCCAACTGGTCTGCGGCGTACTGCTGATTCCGTTGGGCTTCACCCTGGCCTGGTTGTCGATCTTCGGTAACACCGCGCTTGACCTGGTGATCAACCAGGGCGCTGTGGAGCTGGGCAAGACCGCGCTGGAACAGCCGTCGATGTCGATCTACCAGCTGCTGGAATATTTCCCAGCCGCCAAGATCGTGATCGGTGTGGCGGTGTTCGTCGGCTTCGTGCTGTTCCTTACCCCGGCCGACTCCGGCGCGGTGATGATGGCCAACCTGTCATGCAAAGGTGGCAAGGTCGACGAAGATGCCCCGCACTGGATGGTGGTGTTCTGGTCGGTGATCATCACCCTGGTCACCATCGGCCTGCTGTTCGCCGGTAACTTCGAAGCCATGCAGACCATGGTGGTGCTGGCGGGCCTGCCGTTCTCGGTGGTGCTGGTGCTGTTCATGTTCGGCCTGTACAAGGCCATGAAGCAGGACGTTGCCGTGGAGCAGGAGCGTGCCGAGCTGGCTGCCCGCGGCCGCCGCGGTTTCAGCGAGCGCTTGAGCCAGCTTGAGCTGCAACCGACCCAGGCTGTGGTGCAGCGCTTTATGGACAAGCAAGTCAGCCCGGCCCTCAAAGAGGCGGCCGAACAGCTGCGCACCCTGGGCTTCGATGTCGAGAGCCGTGTTGGCCAATCGCGCAACATGATGGGCCTGCGGGTGATGATGGAAGAGGGCAACCCTTTCGTTTACGAAGTGAGCCTGGACGGTTACATGGCCGCACCGAGCGAGGCGCCGGTCGAAGGCGAGCCCGAGGTGCGCCAGCGCTTCTATCGCGCCGAAGTGTACCTGCACGATGGCAGCCAGGAGTACGACCTGATGGGCTTCGCGCCCGAGCAGATCGTGCGTGATGTACTGGACCAGTTCGAGAGCCATCGACAGTTGCTGGGCCGCGTCTACAGCTGACGCGGCTAGCCCTTGCGCGGCCGGATGCCTGGCCCCGCAAGGGCTACAGCTTTATGTAACGCAGCGTACCCAGCCCCTTGGCACATCCTTGCGCTCCATTTGCCGCGAGGAAGCCGTCCATGCCCATCCAGCCAAGTGCTGTTCCTGACTTTCGTCGGTCAGTCGCTGCCGAGTTTCTCGATCGTCCCACCTTGCGTAGCGTTCTGAGCCAGCAGGTTCTCGAATTGCTGGTCCCCTGGCATGCCGCGCTGGCGGGTGCCGGGCTGCCCGATGCCGAAGCGCTCATACTCAACATTCCTGCCCAAATTGCGTCCGGCCCACAGACCTACGATGCCTGGACACCCCGGCCACTGTTGGAGGTCATGCTTGAAGCATTGCACGCCCGTCAGCCACTGGCGTCGTTGGGGGCTGATGGTGGGGATTTCCTGCTGGCGGTCCGGGAGCCGTGGTTCCTGCGTGACCAGGCGGGTAACCCGTTGCCGTTCGGGACGATCTCGATCGGCGCCCAAATGGCTGCGCTGGATGACCTGCTGCTCATGCTCGCGGACCGCTTCTGCCAAGCGCAGGTCGATTTCTGGAAGGCGCCAGGCAGTCAGGGCGTAAGCCGTGACCTGTGGCTGCAGCACCTGCTCAAGAGGGCGTTGTTGCACAATTTGCCACTGCAGGGGCTGGACCAACAGCAACGTCAGTGCTTGCTGAGCCTGCTGAAGAATCACGGCGCCACACCTGCGGTATTTCTGGTCCAGGTGCAACTCGATGACGATGTTCAGTGGCTGCCCAACCTGCTGGTCAGTGGCGAGTGGGACGAGCGCGAAGTGTTTTTGTGGTGCGCCCCCTCCAGCCTGGTGAAGGCATTTGACTCGCTCGATCTGTTTGCTGAAGCGTTAAGGGCCGAGCTTGCCGAGCATCAGCGCTTCAAGGCCATGGTATGGCACCGCTATGAGCTCGAAGGCGACGTTTTTGCCCAGCAAAGCAGCCTGTTGCTGGAGATCATGCTCGATGACATCGCACGTTTGCGTTATGCCGAGTTGCCAGAGGGTTCGTTGCTTGAAACGGGCTTTGCTGCCCTGAGTGACCCCGCGCGCTGGTTCATCGAAGGTTACGGCCAGGCCAGTGATGCACAGATCCCGCTGCCGCCTGGCCTGCGCCATGGCAGTGCGGCGAATGGTTTTGCCTATCAGCGGGGCGTGTTCGAACTGGCGTTGGCGCAGGCTCAGTCCGAAGGCGTTGGGGCGCTCGATGATGTGCTCGATTTGCGCAGTTTCACCCGGCGGGAGCTGCGCACGCAGATGCTTGTCGATTTTCCGCTCGAAGCCAATTATTTCCCGGATGACCTGCTCCTGCACCTGCCCACCCATGTCGGCTGGCCCGGTGGTGCTGGCGTCGGGCCGGGTGGTTGGACGACTGAGCCCCACCGCATGAGCTTGACCGAGTTCGCCATCGGTAATCTCTGGTCGCTTCATAACGCGCAGCTTACCGCCATCACCCATCGTGAAAACCAGTTGATCATGGACTGGATGAACGTCGACTACGTCAAGTCGCTGGTGCAGCGGGTCGACATCGGCAAGCACTACCCCATTTACGTCGCGCAGAAGCTGGACGACCCCGCTACACAACCCGAGCGGATCAAACGCTTTGGCCGTGAATGGCGGTGCTCACTGCTGTTCAGCGCGCTCTATGCCCGCATGCAGGGCGAGCTGAGCGACGCCGGCTTGCAGTGCGTTACAGACTTTTGCCATGGCTACCTTGACCCGCAATTGCCAGCGCTGATGTTGATGCCGCTGGCCTTCAAGCGCGGGGCGGGCGAGGTCGAGCCCGATACCGTCAGTGGCATGTATGTCCTGTTCGCCACGGAGCCTGCACGGGTTTTGCTGTATCGGCCGCTGTACAGCGCAAAGCCTCTGCTGGAGTTTGCCAGCCTGGACCTGATGATGGACGCAATCCGCAGGCCCGGGCCATTGCAGGACAGCATCCTTGCGTGGATGCCGTCGGCCTCGCGTGCCGTCTACGCCTATGGCGGCTTCTACGAGCCGCATTGGTCAGGGCCTATCCTGGACAGCCAGCTACTGCCTGCGCGAGGGTACCCGCCAACATTTGCAGCGCAGTTCTGGCGTGATGAGGTCGATGCAAGACTGTACAAGGCCAATCGCGACCTGTTGGTTGAGTTGGCCGACCGCGAATCGGTTTCCAACGCCGAGAGTCGCTGGGCGATTCTCGTTCAAGGGGCCTGGCTGTTGTTCGATGTGGTGACGTTGATCTTGCGTGGGCCTGTTGCCAGCGTTGCCTGGCTGGTCCAGGCCATTGCCGGGTTGCACAACGACCTGTCGGCCTTGCGCGATGGCAGTGCGTTCGAGCGCAGTACCGCTGTGGTCAACGTGTTGCTCAACGCTTGCATGGCCTTGATGCATTTGCGTTTACCGCAGTTCCCCCTGGGCGAGCCTGTACGCAACCTTCCCCGCCGGAGCGCAATGCCCGCATTGGGTGATGCAGAAGCACTGGTGGCGCCCGTACAAGGCAAGGTCGCTGCGCCGGGAGTGCTGGCGCAACATGGCTCGACCCGTCTGGATTTTTCCTGGCGCGGCACTCAGGGGTTCAATGTGCTGTCGCCGCAGCAGCGCACCGTGGTGTTCGGCCTGCGCGTCGAGCAATCGCTGGAAGGCCTGGAACCGCTTGCAGAGGGGCCTGGCCGCGGGTTGTACCGCGTGGGTGAGCACTACTACCTCACGTTGGGTGATGGGGTGTACCGGGCCACCTTTGAGGAGCAAGGCCTGCGCATGGTCGGTGCCGACGGTGCCATGGGGCCCTGGTTGGCGTTCGAGCACGGCCAATGGCGTGTGGATCGTGGTTTGCGCTTGCGTGGCGGCATGCCACGCAGCCGCCTTGAAGCCTTGAAAGAGGAGAACCGCAAGAAAGCCGAACAACTCAAGAACGAAGAAGCTGAATTGGCCCGGCATCACAATGCGTTGGCCGAAACCCTGAACAGGCATCGCGACCTGCTCAATGAGAAGGACGAGCGCATCGCGGTGCTGGAAGCGGTGACTGAACCGGACGAGTTGACCCTTCGCGAGCTTGAATTGACCCGGCGTCTGCGCAAGCAGATCAATCTGAAAATCATCTACGAAGTCAAAGGCGTGGTCGAGGCTTCACTCAAGCATGAGCAAGTGGTCAACAGCCTGTACAACATGCGCCACGACGATGCAGCCTACAGCATCGCCCTCACCGCGCAGCGCAGCCTGATCCGCCAGAGCCTGATCGAGAATATGTCCATCTTCTACAACGAGATGGCCATGATCATCAATGCAGAGGACCTGGAAAACCTCGCCCAGCAGCTTGTCATCCACCCAGAGAGTGAGGCCGAGATCAGCCAGTACCTGCAATTTCGCTCTGCCTTGGAACAGGTCATCAAATGGGAGGTGGATCTGGTCGACATGTCCCGGTTGCTGGACACGCTGCTCGAAGAAACCCTCAAAGACGACACGTTCGTGTTCAGGAACGAAGACACGCAAGCGCGCATCAACAAAGACCACGAGCTCAAGAGCACCATCGAGGCGCGGCGGTTGTCGGCCATCGACCTTGATTTCCGTCTGCTTCAAGACCTGGCCGAAGCCAGCCTGGAAAGACGGGCCGATGTTGAGGAGCGGGTGTTATCGCAATACCTCGACTACCTGGCCGGCGACAGCCTGAAGAGCGCGGGCAACGCGCATGGCGACCTGGCGGGAAGCGAGCTGTCGCTGGCCGAGCGGATCGAGGTGTTGACCGGCATCCTGGAGGGCTACGAGGAGGCTGCGGCAATGGCCGACTACCTCGGCAGTGTGGGCGGCGCGGCGATCAGGCAGGAGTCGCTGCAACTGTACAAGAAAACCTTGCACGGGTTGCAGCGCGCTGCCCAAGGCGACCTCGCCCAGGCAGTGCGCGAGCACGAACTCAGCGAGCCCGCCCCACCGCGTCCGACGGTCTATGCCCCGCGCGGTGGGCGGCGCCAGCTGGTCAGGACTCACCGCGGGCGCAAGGTACTCGCTCAGGAAGTCGAGGTGGATGGTGTCGCCCTCGTCCAGCAACGTGATGAGCGTACCCAGCATGTACTCAAGACCTTCCACCAGCGTGGTGGCGAGTGGGTCGAGGATGCGCCGCAACCTACAGAGTCTGAGCCGCCATTCTCCCCACTGGAACCTCGCCTGGCGCGCAAGCGTGCACAGGCCCTGCTTGCAGAGGTCGAGCGGATCATCAAGCTGGCCAGAAGCTTCTTTCAGGCAGAGCAGCCCAACAGTCTGGCCACGGTCATCGACGGGCATCTGGACAAAATGCGTAATGCCCTGAGCACGTTGCCAAGGATGAGCCCCGAAGATGCCTTGTTCGAAAGTCTGGGTGAGGGTATCGAGCGCTTGCAGGCTACCCGCCGCGACCTGTTGACCGGTATCTATCTGTCCACCGATCACCCCGACGCCCGGAGCCTGCAATTTCTGCTCGACAACCACCAGGTCACTGTCCAGCGCGCCGGGCCACGCAAGGCATTGGCAGCAGGTGACTACCTGGATGTCTACGAGGTCAGGCGCCAGCCGCGGGCCGGCCAGGTTCAGGGTGATGGGCTGTGGGAGGCACACTTCCACTACCCGGACATCGGCACCCCGGGGCGGCAGTTCAGCAAAGGGCACCTGAAACTGTGGGCGCAGCGCAAACTGGGACGCCTGGCGCAACTGCGGGCTGCGACCAGCGGCGAAGACCTGGTCGCTATTTACCGGGGAGATTTACGCCTGGCCCAGGTGGAGGGGCTGATCCCCTTCGACTGAATGGCTCAGCGATTGCTGTAGCGGCCGTGCTTGCCATGGGCAGGCATGGCCTGATTGCCGCGTTCTGCAATCATCTGTGCCAGTGATACCAGCTCGATGCCCTGGCTGCGCAGCCGGGGCATTTCCTGTTCCAGCACCTGCAGGGTTTGCGGGTAAGGGTGCCCGATCAGCACCGCCGAGCCTTGCCGACGTGCCAGTGCCACGCCTTGCTGCAACTGTGCGGTGATGGCCTCTGTGGTACGGACGTCGTCCAGAAACACGTCACGCGAGACTTGCCCAAGGGCCTGTGCCTGGGCCTCGGCGGCAGCGACGGTGGCAGCACTGGTGCGGCTGTCCACGAAAAACAGATGCCGCCGCTGAAGCTCACCCATCAGCCAGGTCATGGCGCTACGCTGGGCGGTCATGCGGCTGCCCATGTGGTTGTTGACGCCGGCGGCGTAGGGCACCTTGGCCAAGGCCGCGTCCAGTCGCCTGGCGAGCTCTGGTAGGGCGATCTCCGGGTGCCAGGCATAGGGCCCGGTGGCGGGGTCCATGGGCATGTGCAGGATTACCGTCTTGCCTGCCTGGTGCGCCTGGCGGGCGAACTCGGTGGCGTGTGGGGTATCCGGCATGATCGCCATCGTCACAGGGCCAGGCAGCGCGAGCGTCCTGCTGTCGCGCTCGGTGCTCTGGCCCAGGTCGTCGATGATGATGCTCATGTAGGCCTTGCTGGCCGGGGCCGCGTGGGCACATGCGGCTGCCAGGCACAACAGCACGGGCAGCAGATACCGCAGCGGATGAATCATTTGCCGGAGGTGATGTTCAGCCCCTTGAGCAGGCTGAGCGCCTGGCTCAGCTGGAAGTCATCATCTTGCGGGCGCTCCTTGCGCTTGCTGCTGCCGGTCGGGCGGTCAGCACCCCCGTTGCCGTTGCCCAGGTGGCCCTGCAGGTCGGCTTCCTTGAAGTTCTCGGTATCCACCTCTGCGGTGAGCTTGGCCGGGCGCACCTCAATGTCCGGGACGATGCCCTGTGCCTGGATCGAACGGCCATTAGGGGTGAAGTACAGCGCGGTGGTGAGCTTCAGGGCTCGGTCGTTGGCCAGCGGCAGCACGGTCTGGACCGAGCCTTTTCCGAAGCTGTCGGTGCCCATCAGCACGGCGCGTTTCTGGTCTTGCAGGGCGCCGGCGACGATTTCCGAGGCCGAGGCGCTGCCGCCGTTGATCAGCACTACCAATGGCACGGCCTCACTGGCATCGGCCGGGTCAGCGGAGAAGCGCAGTTCGGAGTTGGCGATACGGCCTTTGGTGTACACGATCAGGCCCTTGGTCAGGAAGTGGTCGGCCACTTCCACCGCCGACTGGAGCACGCCACCGGGGTTGTTGCGCAGGTCCAGCACAACGCCGCGCAGTTTCTTGCCATTGTCCTTGCGCAACTTGGCCAATGCTTTGCCCACTTCGTCCCCGGTCTTGACCTGGAACTGGGTGATGCGGATGTAGCCGTAGTCGTTTTCCAGCAACTGGCTTTTCACGCTCTTGACCTGGATCACGGCACGGACCAGGTTCACATCGAACGGGGTGCCGCCGTCACGTACCAGGGTCAGGGTGATCTTCTCGCCGACTTTGCCGCGCATCTTGTCGACCGCTTCGGTCATGCTCTGGCCACGGGTCGGCGCACCGTTGATCTTGACGATCAGGTCGCCAGCCTGCACGCCAGCGCGCGAGGCGGGGGTGTCATCGATGGGCGAGACCACCTTGACGAAGCCGTCTTCCTGGCCGACTTCGATACCCAGGCCACCGAACTCGCCACTGGTGCTTTCCTGCAGCTCCTGGAAGTCCTCGGGGCCAAGGTAGGCCGAATGTGGATCGAGGTTGCTGAGCATGCCTTTGATGGCGTTCTCCAGCAGCGTCTTGTCGTCTACCGGCTCGACATAGGCCGCTTTGATGCGGTCCATGACCTCGGCGAAGGTGCGCAGCTCTTCCAGTGGCAGCGGCGCCCTGGCGGTCACCTCGGTGGCTGGCACCGCGGCAGGCTTGGCCGGCGCCGGCTCGGCAGCGATGGCCAAAGGCATACCAGTCGCCAGGGCGATGGTCAGGGCCAGCTGGGTGAGACGAGGCGAGTGCAGCATGTCGAACGAACTCCTGATCCTGTAGGCGCTCCTTGGGGAGCATCGGCCCAGCGTGGGGCGCCAGGCCGTAAAAAAGTGACTAGGGTTGAAGCTTAACCTCTGCACCACTGGGAAGGGTCGGTGGGCCGGCCCTGCTGGCGGATGGCGAAGTACAAGCCGGCGGCATCCTGGCCGCCGCTGTCGCCAACGGTGGAAATGGCCTCGCCGGCCTTGACGATGTCTCCGGCGCTCTTGAGCAGGCTCTGGTTGTGGCCGTACAGGCTCAGGTAACCATTACCATGGTCGAGAATGACCAGAAGTCCAGCGCCGCGCAACCAGTCGGCGAATACCACGCGCCCGCCGTGCACGGCGCGTACCTGGGTGCCGGGGTTGGCGCTGATCATCACACCGTCCCACTTGGCTCGGGCATCGCTGCCACGGGCGTCACCGAAGCGTGCCAGCAATCGACCATTGACCGGCCATGGAAGTTTGCCCCGTGCGGCAGAAAAAGCACCGCCGTAGGTTGTGCTGTCGCTGGACACCAAGGGGCCGAGGGTGGTGCGCGCCTTTTTTGGTGGTTCGCTGTCCTGCTGTGCGGTCAACGCTTGCTGCTGTCGGCGCTTCTGGGCCTCCTGCTCGGCCAGCAGGGCCTTCTTGCGCGCCTCCTCGGCCTCCCGGGCCTGGCGGGCCAAGGTTTCCTCGATGGTCTTGAGCACCTTGGCAAGGTCCGCCTGGTCCTGTTCACGGGCCTGCAGCTTCTTGTCGCGGTCTTTCATGTCACTGTTGAGCTTGGCCAGTACCTGCTGACGTTTGCCACGCTCGGCTTCCAGGGCCTGGCGGCGGCTGTCGAGGTCGGCGCGCTGGGCCAGCAACTGTTCTTGCTGGCGAGAAATGTCCTGTTCGACATTGGCCAGCTGGCGCAGGGTTTCGTTGAAGGCACGCAGTTGCTCCGTGCGCGCCTTGCTCAGGTAGTCGTAGTAGCTGAGGGTGCGGGCGAACTTCTCTGGGTTCTGTTGGTTGAGCAGCAGCTTGAGGTATTCCTCGCGGCCATTGTTCTGGTAGGCGGAGCGCGCCTGAATGGCGATCAGTCGTTGTTGTTCAATGCGCGAGCTCTGGAGTTTTTTTTTCTCGGTATCAAGGCGCTCCAGCTCGCCCTCGGTCTTTTTTAGTTGTTGCTGCAGAGCCTCCACCTGCTTTTCGAGGTTGCCGATGTCGGTCTCGGTGGCTTTGAGGTCTTTCTGCACGCCGGATTTTTCTTCCTGGAGCTTGCCCAGCGTCTTCTTGAGCTCGGCGATGTCCTGGCGGGTGGCGTCCAGTTGTTGCTGGGTCTGAGCGCGCTCGTCGGCGAAGGCCGGGCTGAGCAGGCAAGACAGGGCTAGGAAGATCAGGGCGCGAAGCATGAGGTTGGGCGTACCAAGGATGGAGACTGGCCTAGTATGCCCGCCCGGGCCTGCAAAAAAAACGCCTCACGGCGTCAGCGGTAAGTTTCAAGCTACAAGCCGCAAGAAAAAGCGGGTGCTGGGTCAATACCGGTAGTCAAGCGCTTTGGGGCCGCTTTGCGCCCCATCGCCGGCAAGCCGGCTCCCACCGGTTGGAGCCGGCTTGCCGGCGATGGGCTGCGTAGCAGCCCCAAATAGCGAACTGCCTGGCACAAGACTCCAGGCTTTCTCTTGCAGCTTGCAGCTTGCAGCTTACCCGTCGACCAAAATCGAGCTACCCGTCATCTCCGCAGGCTTTTCCAGCCCCAGCAGCTTGAGCATGGTCGGCGCCACGTCGGCCAGCACGCCGCCCTCGCGAACCTTGACCTGGCGTTTGCCGACATAGATGAAAGGCACCGGCTCGGTGGTGTGGGCCGTGTGCGCCTGGCCGGTGCACTCGTCTTCCATCTGCTCGACGTTGCCGTGATCTGCAGTGATCAGCGCTTCGCCGCCCACCTTGTCCAAGGCCTCGACGATGCGACCGACACAGCCATCCAGGGCTTCGACGGCCTTGACCGCGGCTTCGAACACGCCGGTATGGCCGACCATGTCACCGTTGGCGTAATTGACCACGATCACGTCATAGCGCTGCTGCTCGATGGCCTCGACGATGCGGTCGGTGACCTCTGGGGCGCTCATCTCCGGTTGCAGGTCGTAAGTGGCGACTTTCGGCGATGGGATCAGAATGCGCTCTTCGCCTTCGAACGGCTCTTCGCGCCCCCCGGAGAAGAAGAACGTGACGTGTGCATACTTCTCGGTCTCGGCGATGCGCAGTTGGGTCTTGCCGTGCTTGGCCAGGTACTCACCCAGCACGTTGTTCAGGCTGGCCGGGGCAAACGCCGCAGGGGCGGGGATTTTCGCCGAGTACTGGGTCAGGCCGATGTAGGCAGCCAGTTTGGGCAGGCGGGCCCGTGGGAACTCGTTGAAATCGGCTTCGACGAACACGCGCGACAGCTCACGGGCGCGGTCGGCGCGGAAGTTCATGAAAATCACGGCATCGCCATCTTCGACCTTTACCGCTTCGCCGATACGCGTGGCCTTGACGAACTCGTCGCTCTCGCCACGCGCATAGGCCGCTTCGAGCCCGGCAGTGGCGCTGTCTGCGGTGTGTTCGGCAACGCTGTCGACGATCAGGTTGTAGGCAGCACTGACGCGGTCCCAGCGGTTGTCGCGGTCCATCGCGTAGTAACGGCCGATCAGGCTGGCGATACGGCCTTTGCCGAGCTTGGCAAAGGTCGAATCGAGCAGCTCGATGGACGACTGCGCACTGCGTGGCGGGGTGTCACGACCGTCGAGGAATGCGTGCAGGTAGATCTTGTCGGCACCACGCTGCGCGGCCAGTTCGGCCATGGCAATCAGGTGGTCCTGGTGGCTGTGGACGCCGCCGTCGGAGAGCAGGCCGAGAATGTGCACGGCCTTGCCGGCACCTGCAGCCTGGTCCACCGCGCCTGTCAGCACCGGGTTTTCGAAGAACTCGCCGTCGCGGATGGCCTTGGTCACGCGGGTGAAGTCCTGGTAGACGACACGGCCGGCGCCCAGGTTCATGTGACCGACTTCGGAGTTGCCCATCTGCCCGTCCGGCAGGCCGACATCCATCCCCGAACCGGAAATCAGGCCATGCGGCGCTGTGGCGCGCAGGCGATCATAGACCGGCGTGTTGGCGGCGTAGATGGCGTTGTATTCGGGGCTTTCGCTGTGGCCGAAGCCATCCAGGATGATCAGGACCAGGGGTTTGGGCGTACTCGTCATCAATCAAACTCACGGTTGTTCAAAGATGATAAAGACACGCATTTTAGGGCAAATGCGCCACCTGCGGCGAATATTCGTCCTGTTCCCTGACCAGCGTGGCGCCCGCAGCAACATGAAGGTAGCTTCCCCGCCGGCCTGTCGGGCTTTGGCGGTGTTGGGGGGCTGTGTATACTGGCCGGCATTTTCAATCGCCTGGAACACCGCTGATGGTTGCTCACCTGATTCAATTCGCGACAGATCACTACATCCTGGTTGCGATCTTCGTTGTTCTGCTGGTCCTGCTGCTGCTCAATGAAATCCGCCGCGGCGGCCAGAGCCTGAGCAATGGCCAACTGACCGCTCTGGTCAACGCCGAGAAAGGCCTTGTGATCGATATCCGCCCTGCCAAGGAGTACTCCGCCGGCCACATCGTCGGTGCTGTGAACATCCCGCAGGACAAGGTCGCCACTCGCATGACCGAACTGGACAAGCACAAAGAGAAGACCCTGATCGTCGTCGACGCGATGGGCCAGCAGTCCGGCACCATCTGCCGCGAACTGCTCAAGGCTGGTTACAACGCTGCCAAGCTGAGCGGTGGCGTTTCCAGCTGGAAAGCCGATAACCTGCCCCTGGTGAAGTGATATGAACGACGTCATCGTCTACTCCAGCGACTACTGCCCCTACTGCATGCGCGCCAAGTACCTGCTCCAGAGCAAGGGCGTGGCCTTCGAGGAAATCAAGGTCGACGGCCAGCCGCAAGTGCGCGCCGAGATGAGCCAGAAGGCCGGCCGGACTTCGGTGCCGCAGATCTGGATCGGCAGTACCCATGTCGGTGGCTGCGATGACCTCTACGCCCTGGAGCGCGCCGGCAAGCTCGACGCGCTGCTCAAGGCCTGATTTGCACTGCATTCAAAAACATTAGGATAAGGATCTGCCATGACTGACCAACAGACCAACGGCGCAGCAGCCGAAGACAACAGCCCTCAGTTCTCCATGCAGCGTATCTACGTGCGCGACCTGTCGTTCGAGGCCCCGAAAAGCCCGCAGATCTTCCGTCAGACCTGGGAGCCGAGCGTTGCCCTGGACCTGAACACCAAGCAGAAAGCCCTGGAAGGCGACTTCCACGAGGTGGTGCTGACCCTGTCGGTAACCGTCAAGAATGGTGACGAAGTGGCGTTCATCGCCGAAGTTCAGCAGGCCGGTATCTTCCTGATCAAGAACCTCGACGCCTCTTCCATGAGCCACACCCTGGGTGCGTTCTGCCCGAACATCCTGTTCCCGTACGCCCGCGAGACCCTGGATAGCCTGGTGACCCGTGGTTCGTTCCCGGCCCTGATGCTGTCGCCGGTCAACTTCGACGCCCTGTACGCGCAAGAGATGCAGCGCATGCAGGAAGCCGGCGAAGCGCCGACCGTGCAGTAAGCGCTGCCGGTATCGAAAAGCGCCTCTCGGGGCGCTTTTTTGTTGCCTGTTCGGGGATCATCGCGGGCACGCCCGCTCAGGTGTGGCGTCAGGTGTTGAACAAGGCCGGCGCCAGCTCCAGTACAGGCACTGCATCAGCTCCCGGCAAACCCTTGCTGGCGCCACGCCTCATACACCGTCACCGCGACAGTGTTGGACAGGTTCAGGCTGCGGCATCCAGGCCTCATCGGCAGGCGCAGGCGCTGTTCGGCCGGCAGGCTGTCCAGCACCTCGGCGGGCAGGCCGCGGCTCTCGGGCCCGAACAGGAAGGCATCGCCGGGCTGGTAGGCGACTTCATGAAAGGGGTGCGAGCCCTTGGTGGTGAAGGCGAACAGCCGTGGGTTGCCAAGGCTTTCCAGGCATCCGGCCAGGCTTTCGTGGCGCTTGAGCGTGGCATACTCATGGTAGTCCAGCCCTGCACGGCGCAGCCGTTTGTCGTCCAGCTCGAAGCTGATCGGTTCGATCAGGTGCAGGTCGCAACCGCTGTTGGCGCAGAGGCGAATGATGTTGCCGGTATTCGGCGGAATTTCAGGTTGAAAAAGGATGACGTGAAACATGCACGGCTCCAAGCATGAAGATGGTGCACATTCTACCCCCGAACCCGAGTCGCGTTCGAAGGCCTTGCCGCGTGTGATGCTTTCGCTGGCGATCGTCGGCGTGATGGTCGGCCTGATGATCGGCCGCCTCACCACCCCAGAAGAGCGTGTGCTCGAGCAGGTGGAGGTGGTGCAGGATGGGTTGGACCTGTGGTTCCGCGACGAGCCGAAGCTGCATGGCGAGAATGTCGAGGGGACTGTCGCCGTACTGTTCCAGGCCCAGGGCAAGGCCCAGCGCGGGCAACTGACCCTGCAGGGCAAGCCGGTGAGCTGGCGTTTGCAGAAAACTGACGAAGGGTTGCTGCTGAGCGTGATTGCCGCGCGCCCTCTGCGGGGCGAATGGGCCGGTGCAGAGGACGCGGGGCGCTGGCGGGTGCGGGTGCGGCTGCACGAATAAAAGAGGGGATGTCCCGGCCTGCCTGTACCAGGGTCCCCAAAGCTTGCGTTACTGCGTGTAAAAGAGGGATTCCCGGCCTGCCTGTACCGAGGTCCCCAAAGCTTGCGTCACTGCGTA
Organism: Pseudomonas sp. NPDC089758; assembly: GCF_044748705.1. Taxonomy (NCBI): domain Bacteria; kingdom Pseudomonadati; phylum Pseudomonadota; class Gammaproteobacteria; order Pseudomonadales; family Pseudomonadaceae; genus Pseudomonas; species Pseudomonas sp. NPDC089758. Next base: position 9,255 of record NZ_JBIVGN010000015.1, on the reverse strand, counting down.
TAAAAGAGGGGATTCCCGGCCTGCCTGTACCGAGGTCCCCAAAGCTTGCGTTACTGCGTGTAAAAGAGGGGATTCCCGGCCTGCCTGTACCGAGGTCCCCAAAGCTTGCGTTACTGCGTATAAAAGAGGGGTTCACCCGGCCTGCCTGTACCGAGGCCCCCGAAACTGGAGATGTAGTACCTATTGCAGGTGGCGTGCCAGTTTTGAAAGTCCGGAAACATTGGGTTTCAGGGCGATCTGGCCGGGTTTTGAGGGGATTTGTGCCTTGGCGCGGTGCAGTTGGCACAGCTTCGGTGCATGGGCTAGAAATGGCTGGGGCCGCAAAGCGGCCCCAACGGTGTTACTGAGTCAGCGGGAAGTCAGTGATCATCGCCCTCATCGTCATCCCCGCCATCGACGTTCATCCCCAGTTCCTTGATCTTGCGGGTCAGGGTATTGCGCCCCCACCCCAGCAGCACCGCGGCATCCCGGCGACGCCCGGCAGTGTGTTTGAGCGCCGTCTCGATCATGATCCGTTCGAAGCTGGGCACGGCGCTGTCGAGCAGGTTGGATTGCCCTCGGGCCAAGGCCTGGTCGGCCCATTGGCGCAGCGCCTGCTCCCAGTTGGTCACCGGTGCCGCGTCCTGCGGAAGGTTGAGCAGCTCGGGTGGCAGGTCGCCGACCAGCACTTCACGGCTGGACGCCATGACGGTGATCCAGCGGCAGGTGTTTTCCAGCTGGCGGACGTTGCCAGGCCATGGCAGGTTGCGGATGAATTCTTCGGTTTCCGGCTTGAGCAGCTTCGGCTCTACGGCCAGCTCCTGAGCCGCGCGGCCCAGGAAGTGGCGTGCCAGTGCTGGGATGTCCTCGCGGCGGTCGGCCAGGCGCGGGATATGAATACGGATTACGTTCAGGCGATGGAACAAGTCTTCACGGAACTTGCCAGCCTGTACCAGTGACTCGAGATTTTGATGGGTCGCAGCGATGATTCGCACATCGACCTTCACGGGCACATGGCCGCCCACACGGTAGAACTCGCCATCGGCCAGTACACGCAGCAGGCGTGTCTGAGTATCGGCAGGCATGTCTCCGATTTCGTCGAGGAACAAGGTGCCGCCGTCCGCTTGCTCGAAGCGGCCGCGTCGCAAGTTGGCCGCGCCGGTGAAGGCGCCTTTTTCGTGGCCGAACAGCTCCGACTCCATCAGGTCCTTGGGAATGGCGGCCATGTTCAAGGCAATGAACGGTGAGGCAGCCCGCGGGCTGTGGCGGTGCAGGGCGTGCGCCACCAGCTCCTTGCCGGTACCGGACTCGCCGTTGATCAGTACGGTGATGTTGGAGTGGCTCAGCCGACCAATGGCACGGAACACCTCCTGCATCGCCGGAGCTTCACCGATGATTTCCGGGGTACGCGCCAGGGCCTGGGGCACATCGAGGCCTTGCTGTTCCTGCGCATGCTGGTTGGCGCGCTTGACCAGCGAGACCGCCTCATCGACGTCGAACGGTTTGGGCAGGTACTCGAAAGCACCGCCCTGGTACGACGCGACTGCGCTGTCCAGGTCGGAATGGGCGGTCATGATGATGACCGGCAGACGCGGGTGTTGGTCGCGAATCTGTGCCAGCAGGTCGAGGCCGCTGGCGCCCGGCATGCGAATGTCGGAAATGATCACGTCCGGCTGTTGCCGGGCCAGGCGGCCCATCACCCCATCAGCGCTGTCGAAGCTCTGGGTGGTCATACCCTCCTGTTGCAGGGCTTTTTCCAGGACCCAGCGGATGGAGCGATCATCGTCGACGATCCATACGGTTTCACTTCGGCTCATGAGGCGGTGGCTCCTTGTTCCAGTGGCAGGAAGATCGAAAAGGCCGTGTGGCCGGCGTGGCTTTCACACTCGATCAGGCCCTGGTGCTGGCTGATGATGTTCTGGGTAATGGCCAGGCCCAACCCGGTACCGTCCGGGCGGCCACTGACCATGGGATAGAAGAGCGTGTCTTGCAGTTCACTGGGGATGCCGGGGCCGTTATCGATGATCTCGACGCGGGCCACCAGGCGGTGGCGCACATGGCCGATGGTGAACTGGCGCATCGCGCGGCTGCGCAGGGTGATGCGGCCCAGGCGCAACTCGTTCTGCGAGCTGATCGCCTGCATCGCGTTGCGCACGATATTCAGCACCGCCTGGATCATCTGCTCGCGGTCGATCAGTACGTCCGGCAGGCTCGGGTCGTAGTCACGCACCAAAGTGATGCATCCTTGGCTTTCTGCGTCGACCAGGCTGCAGACCCGCTCAAGGACTTCGTGAATGTTGGTCATGGCCAGCGATGGCAGCTTGTTCGAACCGAGCATGCGGTCGACCAGGTTGCGCAGGCGATCGGCCTCTTCGATGATCACGTTGGTGTAGTCGCGCAGGCCATCTTCGGGCAATTCCCGGGCCAGCAGTTGCGCCGCGCCACGGATGCCACCCAGCGGGTTCTTGATCTCGTGGGCGAGGCCGCGGACCAGCATCTTGGTGGTTTCCTGCTTGCTCAGCTGGGCTTCTTCCTTGGTGATGCGCAGCAGGCGGTCACGCGGGTGTACCTCCAGCAGCAGCAGGGTGTTGCCCTGGTGCAAGATGGGTGTCACGGCATAGTCGACCGTGATGGTCTGCCCGGTCAGCGAGGTCAGTTGGGCTTCGCGCTTGGTGAACGGGTGCGCCTGTTCGACCGCCTGGCGCAGCGAGTTGAGCGCCTCGGACGATTCGGTGAACAGTTCACTGATGAACTGCCCATGGCTGCGCTGGCCACTCACGGCCAGGAGCATTTCCGCAGCCGGGTTCATGTACTCCAGGCGCAGCTCGGCGTTGAGCAAGAGCGTAGCTGTGGTCAGGTTGTCCAGAAGCAGACGGTGCTGTGCATCGCTGATGGTCATAAGGCGTCGTTGACCTCTTTTGGCGCTGGCGGGTCCTTGGTCGGGCCAAGGACGAGCGCGCTATGGATCCGCTGATGCCTGGAAAATGCAAGAAACAAACCAAGGCTCCGAAAAGAAGCGGAATTCTCTGATAAAGACCTGTAATTGCGCTTATTCGGAACAGAAGACTCTGATTTACCGTTTCACGTGACCTATTTTGGTGTGATAGGCGGCGCAATGCGTGACATTGCGCACCAATATAGAGCATAGCCGTGGCTAGTGTTCGACACACAGCTGTGAGGTGGCGCGCACCAGCGCCTGGTGGCGTAAAGGGTCGTTGGTGCGTCGCGCCAGGGCGCGGGCGAGTTCTTGCCTGCAGTCTGGGTAACGTTGCTGGTCAAACCGGGCCAGTTCGAACAGTAGCGTCGCCTGGAGTTGGTCCAGGCGGGGGCGAATCTGGTTGGCAAGGTCGAGCGGTTTAGCCGGCGGGCGTTGCCCTAGCATTGCCCAGCGATCGCGCAGGGTGTACTGGATCAGCTTGTTGGCTTCGATCTGGTCAGCGAAGAACGCAGCGGCGCGCTCAGGGCTCAGGTCGTAGTCCGGTGCCATCTGTTGGACACCTGACAGCACCTGCCGCTCGCGTTCGGGGGCCTCCACGGGCAAGTGGTGGTCCCATTTGTGTACCGCTACCGAGGTGGCCAGGTCGAGGCGCTGCTCGATACTGGAAAGCAAGGGCTGGAATTCGGGTTCAGAAGGCGATGATGCCTGGCAGCCGAGAAGGCCGAAGGTGATGACGAGCACAAAGGTGGCGCGTTGCATGGTGATCTCCTGTGGATGGAGACCTGATTGTGGATTTGGATGGCGAGTTCTGCTTGTAGGATGCGTCCGATTCGGGCAGTCGAAAAACAAAAACGGCCTTCAGAAGAAGGCCGTTTTCGGTGATTTCATCGACGCCAGGCGCCGATCAGATCAGCAGCTGTAGTACAGCTCGTATTCCAGCGGGTGCACGAAGGTACGGACTTTGATCTCTTCTTCGGACTTCAGCTCGATGAAGGCATCGATGAAGTCGTCGGAGAACACGCCGCCCTTGGTCAGGAACGCACGGCCTTTATCCAGCTCTTCCAGCGCTTCTTTCAGGCTGCCGCAAACTTGCGGGATATCTTTCGCCTCTTCAGGCGGCAGGTCGTACAGGTTCTTGTCGGCAGCATCGCCTGGGTGAATCTTGTTCTGGATACCGTCCAGGCCAGCCATCAGCAGGGCGGCGAAAGCCAGGTACGGGTTGGCCGATGGGTCCGGGAAGCGCGCTTCGATACGGCGGGCTTTAGGGCTGCCGACGTAAGGAATACGGATCGAGGCCGAACGGTTGCGTGCCGAGTAGGCCAGCATTACCGGGGCTTCGAAGCCTGGAACCAGACGCTTGTAGGAGTTGGTCGACGGGTTGGTGAAGCCGTTCAGTGCCTTACCGTGCTTGATGATACCGCCGATGAAGTACAGGGCAGTTTCGGACAGACCGGCATAGCCTTCACCGGCGAAGGTGTTCTTGCCTTCTTTCCAGATCGACATGTGCACGTGCATGCCCGAGCCGTTGTCGCCGTACAGTGGCTTCGGCATGAAGGTGGCGGTACGGCCGTATGCGTCGGCAACGTTGTGCACGACATACTTCAGGGCCTGTACTTCGTCAGCTTTCTTCACCAGGGTGTTGAACTTGACGCCGATTTCGTTCTGGCCGGCAGTCGCCACTTCATGGTGGTGAACTTCAACGGTCTGGCCCATTTCTTCCAGGGCGTTGCACATGGCAGTACGGATTTCGTGGTCGTGGTCGAACGGCGGAACTGGGAAGTAGCCACCTTTGACGCCTGGACGGTGGCCTTTGTTGCCGCCTTCCACGTCAGCGCCAGTCATCCACGAGCCTTGCTCGGAGAAGATCTTGAACATCGAGCCGGAGATGTCCGACTGGAACTTCACTTCGTCGAAGATGAAGAACTCAGGCTCTGGGCCGGCGAAGACGGTGTCACCGATGCCGGTGCTCTTGAGGTACTCTTCAGCGCGCTTGGCGATTGCGCGTGGGTCGCGATCGTAGCCCTGCATGCTCGAAGGGTCGACGATGTCGCAGGTGATGATCAGGGTCGGCTCTTCGGTGAACGGGTCCAGGACGGCGGTCTCGTCGACCGGCATCAGGATCATGTCGGAGGCTTCGATGCCTTTCCAGCCAGCGATGGAGGAACCGTCGAACATCTTGCCGACTTCGAAGAAGTCTTCGTCCAGGCCATCACGCGCTGGCATGGTCACGTGATGCTGAGTGCCTTTGGTGTCCGTGAAACGCAGATCAATCCACTTGACGTCATGATCTTTGATGAGTTGAACCGACTTCGACATGTTGTCCTCCGGATGGTCTAGAGCGCGGTGGGCCGCTGCCCTGGAAAAAAGGGTGTTGCCGGGCGCGGATAGTCGGCCAAGCTTACCTGCCTCACAAGGGAGCAAATTGCATGCCAGTGCCCGAAAATGGCGAGGCCGGGATAAAAAGGGGCGTTTACGGGCATTTGAGGCCGGGTTGTCGGGGAAAAGTGCACCCTTACGATGCGGTTTTTGTTACCGGCGCACCAATTGCGTGCACAGTTGGGGCCGTGTGCTTCCTTTAGGGGCTTAGTCGCCTGCACGCCTGCTCGCACAGATCAGGCGCCCGTCGTGAGGCCTGCCGATGTCCCCCAGGTGCTGGCTTGCCGGCGATGAGGCCAGTACCGGCAATATAAATCCGACCTTCTGTACAAAAGTTGGTCAAATCCTGAGCAATTTCCGATATAATTCGCGCCCCTCATTTTTCGGCAGGCCCTGCGCGCGCTGTTAACCAATGAAACTTATCGTCAAAGTCTTCCCAGAAATCACCATCAAGAGCCGGCCGGTGCGCAAGCGCTTCATCCGCCAGCTCGGCAAGAACATCCGCAACGTGCTCAAGGACCTCGACCCTGAGCTCGCGGTCGATGGTGTCTGGGACAACCTCGAAGTGGTCACCCGCGTCGAAGACGAAAAAGTCCAGCGCGAGATGATCGAGCGCCTCACCTGCACCCCGGGGATCACCCACTTCCTGCAGGTAGAGGAATACCCGCTCGGGGACTTCGACGATATCGTCGCCAAGTGCAAGCAGCACTTCGGCCACTTGCTCGCCGGCAAGTATTTCGCCGTGCGTTGCAAGCGTGGCGGCCACCATGACTTCACCTCGATGGACGTCGACCGTTACGTGGGTAGCCAGCTGCGCCAGCAGTGCGGCGCCGCCGGCATCGAGCTCAAGCAGCCTGAAGTGACGGTGCGCATCGAAATCCGCAACCAGCGCCTGTACGTGATCCACAATCAGCATCAAGGCATCGGCGGCTACCCGCTGGGGGCCCTGGAGCAGACCCTGGTCCTGATGTCCGGCGGTTTCGACTCCACCGTGGCGGCCTACCAGATGATGCGTCGCGGCCTGATGACCCATTTCTGCTTCTTCAACCTCGGCGGCCGGGCCCACGAACTGGGCGTGATGGAAGTGGCCCACTACCTGTGGAAAAAGTACGGCAGCAGCCAGCGCGTACTGTTCATCAGCGTGCCGTTCGAAGAAGTGGTCGGCGAGATCCTCAACAAGGTCGACAACAGCTACATGGGCGTGACCCTCAAGCGCATGATGCTGCGCGGCGCTGCGCGCATGGCCGATCGTCTGGAAATCGATGCGCTGGTCACCGGCGAGGCGATCTCCCAGGTGTCCAGCCAGACGCTGCCGAACCTGTCGATCATCGACTCGGCCACCGACAAGCTGGTGCTGCGCCCATTGCTGGCCAGCCACAAGCAGGACATCATCGACCAGGCCAACGAAATCGGCACCGCCGACTTCGCCAAGCACATGCCTGAATATTGCGGCGTGATCTCGGTGAACCCGACCACCCATGCCAAGCGTCACCGCATGGAGCATGAAGAGAAGCAGTTCGACATGGCCGTGCTGGAGCGCGCCCTCGAACGTGCCAAGTTCATCTCGATCGACCACGTGATCGACGAGCTGGGCAAGGACGTGGAAATCGAGGAAGTCAGCGAAGCATTGCCAGGCCAGATCGTGATCGACATCCGCCACCCTGACGCCCAGGAAGACGAGCCTTTGGTGCTCGAGGGTATCGAAGTTCAGGTGATGCCGTTCTACGCGATCAACAGCAAGTTCAAGCAGCTGGATGAAACCCGCCAGTACTTGCTGTATTGCGACAAAGGTGTGATGAGCCGATTGCACGCACACCACCTGCTCAGTGAGGGACATGCCAATGTGCGTGTTTATCGTCCGGCATAAGACCCCAGGGCTGTATGGCGGCAGCATCCGCCATCGCCCTCCCGACCGCCGGGCCCGCTGAGCCTTTTACCTTCATATTGGCCGCCTAGACTGGCGGCAACCGAATCCTCTGATCGAGATACAGTTGTGATCGAAAATCTGCGTAACATCGCCATCATCGCCCACGTTGACCATGGTAAAACCACCCTGGTCGACAAACTCCTGCGTCAGTCCGGCACCCTGGAACGTAACGAGCTCAACGACGAGCGCGTAATGGACTCCAACGACCAGGAAAAAGAGCGTGGCATTACCATTCTGGCGAAAAACACCGCCATCAACTGGAACGGCTACCACATCAACATCGTCGACACCCCCGGCCACGCCGACTTCGGTGGCGAGGTTGAGCGTGTAATGTCCATGGTCGACTCCGTGCTGCTGCTGGTCGACGCCCAGGACGGCCCTATGCCGCAAACCCGCTTCGTGACCAAGAAGGCCTTCGAAGCCGGCCTCAAGCCGATCGTCGTGATCAACAAGGTCGACCGTCCGGGCGCACGTCCTGACTGGGTTCTGGACCAGATCTTCGACCTGTTCGACAACCTCGGTGCAACCGACGAGCAGCTGGACTTCAAAGTGGTCTACGCCTCGGCCCTGAACGGCATTGCCGGCCTGGACCACACCGCCATGGCCGAAGACATGACCCCGCTGTACCAGTCGATCGTCGACAACGTACCCGCGCCGGACGTTGACCGTGAAGGCCCGTTCCAGATGCAGATCTCGGCACTGGACTACAACAGCTTCCTGGGTGTCATCGGCGTTGGCCGTATCGCCCGTGGCCGCGTGAAGCCGAACACCCCGGTCGTCGCCATCGACACCAACGGCAAGAAGCGTAACGGCCGTATCCTCAAGCTGATGGGCCACCACGGCCTGCACCGCGTCGACGTCGAAGAAGCCCAGGCTGGCGACATCGTCTGCATCAGCGGTTTCGACGAGCTGTTCATCTCCGACACCCTGTGCGACCCGACTGCCGTCGAAGCGATGAAGCCGCTGACCGTTGACGAGCCAACCGTTTCGATGACCTTCCAGGTCAACGACTCGCCGTTCTGCGGCAAGGAAGGCAAGTTCGTCACCAGCCGTAACATCAAGGACCGTCTGGACAAAGAGCTGCTGTACAACGTTGCTCTGCGTGTTCAGGAAACCGATTCCCCTGACAAGTTCAAGGTATCGGGCCGTGGTGAACTGCACCTGTCGGTACTGATCGAAACCATGCGCCGTGAAGGCTTCGAGATGGCCGTGGGCCGTCCTGAAGTGATCATCCGCGAAGTGGATGGCGTCAAGCAGGAACCGTTCGAGAACGTCACCATCGACATCCCTGAGGAATCCCAGGGCAAGGTGATGGAAGAGATGGGTCTGCGTAAAGGCGACCTGACCAACATGGTTCCGGATGGCAAGGGCCGTGTTCGCCTGGAGTACAACATTCCAGCCCGTGGCCTGATCGGCTTCCGTAACCAGTTCCTGACCCTGACCAACGGTGCAGGCATCCTGACCTCGATCTTCGATCGCTACGACACCATGAAGTCGGGCCAGATGTCCGGCCGCCTCAACGGTGTACTGGTATCGGTCGAGACCGGTAAGGCGCTGACCTACTCCCTGGAAACCCTGCAGGCGCGCGGCAAGCTGTTCGTCGAGCACGGCCAGGAGATCTACAACGGTCAGATCATCGGTCTGAACAGCCGTGACAACGATCTGGGCGTGAACCCGACCAAAGGCAAGAAGCTCGACAACATGCGTGCTTCGGGCAAAGACGAAGTCATCGCCCTGGTTCCGCCAGTTCGCCACACCCTCGAACAGGCCCTGGAATTCATCCAGGATGACGAGCTGTGCGAAGTCACGCCGAAGTCGATCCGTCTGCGCAAGAAGATCCTGGACGAAGGCGAGCGTACCCGCGCTGCCAAGAAAGCCAAGAACTGAGTTAGCTCAGGCTGAATGAAAACGCCCCCGGTCGAAAGGCCGGGGGCGTTTTTGTTGTGCGCCAGGCATGGCGCGTTGCGCGTCAGCGCAACCCGCTTGGCTGTGGTGGCCGAGTGGGTGACTTGGAGGTGAAAGTCCTCTACACACC
>NZ_JBIVGN010000014.1:32283-151985 GCF_044748705.1 Pseudomonas sp. NPDC089758 | reverse complement strand
ACTACGAAGCCTTGCTGCCATGGAACTGCTCGCCAGAGATACCACGGTAAGCTGAGGCCCTATCTTTTAGAAGGTGGGGTTCATGGATCGCACTCAAATGATCACTCCTCTCTTTCCCATTAACGATATAGCTAGGCTAAGCATCTGTCGGCAATGTCATTTGAAAATGATCAGCACGCCAGAAGGGCTAGCCCTCCATCTCTAGAGCCAATCCACCCATATAACTCGACTAAATAACTATTTAGTCGAGTTAAGTAAAGACTCACCCAGCAACCATAGGGTGGGGCATGGACGCGCCGTTAATCGTCAAGCGCTAAGCGCGCTTAGATCAATACGCAAAGACGATCGCATTCAACAAAATACGACCGCAACGCTACGCCAAGCTGATGATCATTTTTGACTGACATTGCTGTGTACCGACTTCAATCTTGTAATCCTCGAATTTCGTTAACTGATCACTAAAAAATGAGGTTCGCGATGCATGCCTACTATGGTGATCATTTTTAAGATTTGATCATTTTTCCCGACACTGAGCCTATTAATGATCATTTCTGACTGTGCACGAATTCACCAATCGAATTTGGTGATCCACCTGCAAATGCATCCAATTTCAAGCCCGCCATGAGCACAATGATCAAAATTGCTCCTGCACTGATGATCAGTGTTGTCATGCGCGCCAGTGGCTAACTCCTTGAGCATTAAGAGAAATCCGCAGACTTGAGCCGAATCGGATGGTTTTTGTGCATGGTCAGAATTTCGTGAGCGTCACATCAGTGTGACCATGCAGGCGGTTGAAATGGTCTTCACCGCCAACTTTCAGGACGTTTGCAGGAAACGCTTTTTTGGCGACCAGGTCCACACAGTGAACGACGTCGTGCCTGCCTGATTTGGCGAAACCTCTCAGATAACCAGCTGAGACGTAGTGGTGATAAATCGGTTCGCTCATTGCAGATCCATTTCGTTGATCGTCGATGTCGACAGGCTAGCCGATCCAAGGTTTGGTGTCAGATGGAGCGGAGCCTGGCTTCCGATCTGGCCAACCCACGCCCCGGCAGCTCCATACAAAGATGCGCATAATGCATATTATGTTAAATGCAGTATCATGGTACTGCTCCATAACATCTGTGTCGCTTGCGCCCTAAAACCGGATGCGCCAAATGGAGGCATTTAAATGCCCGTCACAAAAACCACCTAAGGCACCCGCGCTCGAACCAAAGGTTGGTTTCTCAAGACCGTCGACATCACGTCAGAAAGATCCTTGCTGGATCAACTGAACGGAATCTGTGTTTCGACCGCGAAGTTGATCAACTGGGCATCGAAGCTTACGCGCGAGCGAGAGCTTGCCAAGCAACTGATTGCTGGCAGAGCCCACAACTTCTGGCCCGCCACGCGCTTCTACGAAGCCCGCTGGGAAGACCGTGTTCAAGCGTGGCTGGCGAATCTCCCCACGGGCGAACCTGATCACAGTTTGAAATCGTGAGACTCGTAGCCCAACCGCCGCCAACTCCCCTCCAGTTCGCACAATAGAATCGAGGGGCAACACGGCTCTGCTCATCTGATTGTTCAGCCTTCAGTATCAGAAACCGCGCCGATGATAAGCCCACCTGGCCATCCTGGAGCCACCGCCAGTCTCGCGACCAACCGCCATGCTCGACATCGTTAATCAGGTCATCCAGGTGGCACAGTCTCGAGGCCAAACATATGCTGTACGCATATACAGTGTTCGGTAGGCCACGCCCGCACCAGGCACCCTGCCCTCGCCCTTATCCGTACAAGCGCTAGCCGTTTGCACAGCTAGAGCAAAAACACTGAAACCGGCTCCGTTGAGTTTGCCGGTCGGGTAAACGTTGTGCGCTTTAGCGGTGTCCGTACCGTCAGCGTCGTTCCCTGGCAGCGATGCAGGTTTCTTAGGGGCATTCAAGGAAATGCACGCCGATGAGGCCGTGCTGTTCGACGCTGCGGCTCTCCGATGACCATTGAACCAGTCAGCCTGAACTTTGGCGCTACTCCAGGCTTCCCCTGCATATGCTCATAAATTTACCGCAGCAGGAGCAAGCATGATGAGAGCACTGACCTACCACGGCGCAAACGATGTGCGGGTCGATACTGTCCCAGACCCCATCCTCCAAGACCCAGACGACATCATCCTCAGGGTGACGGCCACCGCCATCTGCGGATCCGACCTCCACCTCTATCGGGGCAAGATCCCGGAAACAGAGCAAGGCGACATCTTCGGCCACGAGTTCATGGGCATCGTGGAGGAGGTTGGCAGGGACGTGACGACCCTGAAGGTTGGCGACCGAGTGGTGATTCCATTTGTCATCGCTTGTGGAAGTTGCTTTTTCTGCCAGCATGATCTCTTCGCTGCCTGTGAAACCACCAATACCGGGCGCGGATCGATCATCAACAAAAAGGGCATACCACCAGGCGCGGCGCTGTTCGGATACAGCCATCTGTATGGAGGGATCCCTGGGGGCCAGGCCGATTACGTTAGGGTGCCCAAAGGCAATGTCGGGCCATTCAAAGTTCCGACTTCGCTCGCGGATGACAAAGTGCTGTTCCTATCAGACATCCTTCCCACCGCTTGGCAAGCGGTCATCAATGCCGAGATCGACGAAGGTTCATCGGTAGCGATCTATGGCGCGGGGCCAGTGGGCCTGTTGAGTGCCGCCTGCGCAAAGATGCTGGGCGCTCACACCATCTTCATGGTGGATGACAACAATTACCGGCTGGCCTATGCCCAGCAAGCCTATGGCGTTATCCCGATCAACTTCGAAAAGAATGATGACCCAGCCGATAGCATCATCCGCCATACACCGGGTATGCGTGGCGTGGACGCGGTCATCGACGCGGTCGGGTTTGAAGCCAAAGGCAGCACCACGGAAACCGTGATGACGGCCTTGAAACTGGAAGGCAGCAGCGGCAAGGCCCTGCGCCAAAGCATTGCGGCTGTGCGGCGTGGCGGCATAGTTAGCGTGCCCGGCGTCTATGCCGGCTTCATTCACGCCTTCATGTTTGGCGATGCGTTCGACAAGGGGCTGACGTTCAAGATGGGCCAGACCCATGTGCAGAAATACCTCCCGGAACTGCTCGAACACATAGAAGCCGGGCGCCTGGAACCGGAACTGATCGTGACTCACCGCCTCGCCCTGGAAGAGGCTGCCATGGGCTACAAAATGTTCGATCAAAAACAGGATAACTGCCGGAAAGTGATCCTCGTTCCAGGAGCGGCCGCTGGAACGTTAGGGAGTGATTACGTGTAAGCCATCGGAGCACAAACCTATGAACGCCTTTGGTACGTGCTTCTGGATCGCGGTCGTCAATGCCTCAAAGGTTCAGAAGCGGAGTTTTAGTGGCCTAGGATGAGTTTCTCAAGAAGACTGGGGCCGGGGGTTGGGTGGAAGCTGCTGGCCGGCAGTGGCTACTACTGCCCTGCGACTTGGCGCAACAGCAGCAAAGCCTTAGCAGCGTACGAAAACAACGTCGTACACCCCCCATCCAGATCGCAACCTCATGTTGAGATATGATCGAACTCGAACATCCACCGGTGACACGGGTCTTAAAAGCTTGCTTACCAAGGTACTTCGCATGATTGTCAACGCACTGGTGTTCTTGATGGCTTTGATTGGCATGGAGGGATTGGCGTTCGTCGCCCACAAGTACGTGATGCATGGATGGGGCTGGGGCTGGCATCGTTCGCACCATGAGCCTAGAACTGGGCGGTTCGAGAAAAACGACCTGTTTGCCGTCGTGTTCGCGGGTTTCGCCGTCGCGCTGATCGCCCTCGGCAATCTAGGCGTACACCCGCTGGAGTGGATCGGTGCCGGCATGACCGCGTATGGACTGCTGTACTTCCTGGCCCATGATGGGCTGGTACACAAGCGATGGCCATTGCGATTTGTCCCCCGGCACGGCTACCTCAAGCGCCTTTACCAGGCGCACCTGCTGCACCATGCCGTTGCCGGAAAAGAGGGGTGCGTGGCGTTCGGCTTTCTGTACGCACCATCGGTTTCTAAACTTCGCGCCCAGCTTCGTGCTTTGCACGGTGGGCCGTTGGCCAGACATGATGAGGACGCTGCCACAAGCCAGCAGCGCGGTCAGGCCAGCGACGGCCACGGGACATGACGGTGCGCCATAGCCCCGCAACAATATGCCAGACCTTTTCCAGCTTCGACGTAGAGACCCGCTCGTCCCATGCCCGGCTGCCCCGCTGTCTGACCTTCAACCCGATCGCCCGGTACACGCCGCCAGCCGTTGCCACCGCCCAGGCCGAGCGCCATGGCAACGCCGTCAACCCTGCCTGGGCGCTGATGTAGAATGGCTCTGCCATGTGGATCAGTCGCTGAGCCAGCATGGCCACAGCATCCCGGTACCTAGGGTTGGCAATGTCGTGCTCTGGAATCGACATCGCTTGCAGCCATTCTTGGGGCAGATAGCATCGGCCAACGCCCGCGTCTTCGATGATGTCCCGGGCGATATTGGTCAATTGGAACCCCATGCCCAGATCGCACGCCCGGTCGAGGGTCTTTTCGTCGCTCACCCCCATGACACGCGCCATCATCAGACCAACCACACCCGCAACGTGGTAGCAGTAATCCAATGTGTCTTCGATGCGGTGATAGTGTCGGTTCTGGGCATCCATCGCGAAACCGGAAAGATGCGCCAAGGCGTACGGCTCAGGAATGCAATGACGGCGCACCACTTCGCGAAAAGCCGCGAATGCGGGCGTTTGCACCGACCGCCCGGCATATACCGAATAGGTTTGTGCAAATAGGCTGGCCAAGCGCCGCTCGACTTCCTCCTGCCCTACAGAGGTAGCAGCATGGCCTGCTACCTGCCCGTCGATCACATCGTCGCAATACCGGCACCAGGCATAGAGCATGACCGCGCTGCGCCGGGTGGCGGGGTCGAACAGCCGCGCGGCGGCGGCGAAGCTCTTCGAGCCTACGGCAATGCTGCGGTTCGCATGGTCGAACAGGGTCTGGTCATTGCCTTCAACTGTCATCATCCCTGCATGTCCTCCAGCATCAGCCCAGCGGTGGCTCGCGCCGACCCTATCACACCCGGAACACCCGCGCCTGGGTGCGTGCCGGCACCGGCCAAATAAAGGTTAGTGAGCATCGCATCGCGGTTGTGTGGCCGGAACCAAGCACTTTGGGTGAGGATCGGTTCGAGGGAAAATGCCGACCCAAGGTGCGCATTGAGCTCACTTTCGAAGTCGGCGGGGGTGAAGATCCGGCAGGTCACCAAGTCCTTGCGCAGCCCGGGGATGTAGTGCTGTTCGAGGTAGTCGAAAATACGCTCCCGGTAACGCGGGCCTTCGACTTTCCAGTCAATCGGGGCATTGCCCAAGTGTGGTACCGGTGACAGCACATAGTGGCTGGAGCAGCCTTGGGGGGCAAGGCTGGGGTCTGTGACACAGGGGGCGTGCAAGTACAGGGAAAAGTCGTCGGCCAACGCCTGCCCCTGGAAAATGTCCTGAATAAGCGCCCGATAACGCGGCCCAAAGCACACTGTATGGTGTTGCAACTGAGGTTGCGGTCGCTTGAGCCCAAAATGAATGACGAACAGCGAATTGCTGAAGCGCTTGCGTTTGAGCCGAGCGCTTTCCTGCCCGCCTCTGCGATGCCCACTTAACAGCTGGCTGTAAGTGTGCACCACATCCGCATTGGAGGCCACGCTGTCAGCCTCATAGTGGCGCCCATCCACTAGGCGCACACCAGTGGCACGCCGGCCCGCGGTAGTAATATGGGCGACATCGGCATTGAGCTGCAGGCAGCCGCCAAGGTCTTCGAACAGCTTCACCAAAGCGTTCACCAGCGCGCCGGTTCCTCCTCTGGGGAACCACACCCCCCACTCGCGCTCGAGCGCATGAATGAGGGTGTAGATCGAGGAGGTGGCGAAGGGGTTGCCCCCCACCAGCAAGGAATGGAACGAAAATGCCTGGCGCAGCTTGTCGTCCTCGATAAACGCCGAGACTTTGGCATACACGCTGCGCCAAGCCTGCAGCCGCGCCAGTTGCGGGCCTGCGGCGACCATATCGCGAAACGACAGAAACGGCACAGCGCCCAGCTTCAGGTACCCTTCACGAAACACCGCCTTGGAATAGGCCAGAAAACGCCGATAGCCAGCGACATCGGCTGCGTTGAATTGTGCGATCTGGCGGTCGAGCGCGGCCTGATCGTTGGCGTAGTCGAACTGCGTACCATCTTCCCAGCACAGCCGATAAAACGGCGCTACCGGCAGCAGTTCCACGTAATCGGCCATCGAGCGCCCCGCCAGTGTGAACAGCGCCTCGATCGCTGTCGGGTCGGTGATCACAGTCGGGCCGGCGTCGAACGTGAATCCTTGCTCGTGATAGACATAAGCGCGGCCGCCCGGCTTGTCGCGTTTTTCCAGCAGGGTCGTCTGCACCCCAGCGGCCTGAAGCCGGATGGCCAAGGCCAGCCCGCCGAACCCGGCACCAATCACGATGGCTTTCTTTGCGTCGGTCATTCTCGAATTCCATAGTGCCTGGGGTGATACCGGAGCATCGCGCGCACGGCTTCGCCGAGCGGCACCGGTGGTTTGCCCGACAGCACCCGCAGCTTGTCGGAAAAGCTGTTTTGGCCTGCGTAAAAGCGGCAGATCAAACCGTCGGAGAGGCCGTAGAAACGCTGCATGACCTGCCACCGGTGCTCGGGCCGCCCGGCCAGGAACAGCATCCGGTTGAGCAGGCGGTAGAAACGCTGGCTCCGCCAGATCTTATAGGCGATCGATCGTATGCCGGCAGCCAGGACGCTTGCGTCAAGGTCGTGCTGTTGCGCGACCCAGTCGGCCAGGCGCACGGCATGGGGCAGCGAATAGCCCGTGGTGCAATGGAACAAGCCTGCGCGCAGTCCGGAAAGCGGGTGCCCCTGGGCTTCGCTCCAGAAGCCCTCGAAATCTCCCGCCAAGGTGATCGGCAACACGCCGGTTTCTTCGCGCAGACATGCCTGCACCGCCCAACCTTGCGCCTCGGCATATTCGGCGATGTGCGCCCGCAATTGGTCGGGCGACAAGGTATGTCGATCTACATAGTGGGTATCTTCGATCAGCACGGTGTCTGGGCTGAAGGGCAGGACGTAAACGAACCGGTACCCCTGCCCTTGTGCCACCCGCGCGTCCATGATGATTGGCGCGACTAAGCCATGGGGCGCCTGCAATCTCAACAGTTGCCCCACAAATGCCTGCTGCCCCAGCACCATCCGCGCGCTAGCCCGAGCACCTCGACCATCGATGACAGCACGCGCCTGCACGCGCTCGCCGTTCGCCAATGTTACCGACGTGGGGGTCAGGTCGATGATACGTTGGCCTACGCGCAGGTCGTCACCCAGCTCGGCGCCGATCACCTCGGCAAATCGCTCAGAGGTGATGCTAGCGTACCCCGAGTTCAGGCGGCGCGAGCGGGCTGGGAAATGCACGTCATAGCACGGCCAGCGCTTGACCACCAACGGGGCGAGCCAGTCATGTTGCTCGGGTGTCAGGTCACCGTCATGAAACGACCACGTGTGATTGCCGCCGATAAGCTTCTGCGCTTCGATGCACAGCACACGCCATGCGGGCCGCTGCTGCTTCAGTCGCCAGGCGATCAGGCCGTTGGCCATCCCGCCACCGGCCAGAATCAGGTCGTAAGTCATTGGGCAGGCCCCCCAAGTACAGCGCAGCCGGTTCGGGCAACCCTTTCAACGATATCGGCAGCCCGCGGCGTGCCCCCCGCTTGCTCCAATTCAGCCGCCAGCCGCTGCAGCCGTTCAACCGGATGCTCCAGCAGCCGCTTCAGCGCATCATGAATGGTGCTCGCCCTCGCCCGTCGGTTGACCTGCAACCCGATACCCGCGTGCACGACCCGCGCTGCCACACCGGGCTGATCGAAGCCAATGGGCATCACCAATGCGGGGGTCCGCGCCTTGATCGCATCCATGACCGTGTTCAGGCCGCCGTGAGTCACCACGACATGGGCGTGGTCGAGCACCCATTGCTGCGGCGCGTAGCTGGTTACCCAAGTGGCCCCGGCCCTGCGCAGGCGCTCTTCCTGAGCCAGGCCGAGTTTTGCGCAGTGGGCGATCAGCAGCTGAGCATCAAGCCGTGCGCAAGCCTTGGCTATCTGGTGAAACATACCCACGCGATCACCTTGCAACGTACCGAGACTGGCAAACACAAAGGGGCGCCCTGGGTCGATCGGCCACTGCCCTACCCCGCCAGAGAACGGCGCTCGCAACGGGCCCACCGCATGGTAATGAGCAGGTAACTGCTGGCGAGGAAGATCGAACCCGGTGATCGTCTGGCTAATCTGGGCATAAGATGACAGGCATTGGTGCAGGCCATCGCGCGGCTCAATGCCGAACCGCCGACAAGCCTGGCGAATCACATCGCGCAAGGGGCGCATCAGCCAGTCATATACACGCTGGCTGCCTTCATAAAGCCGTCGCTGGCGCTCATCTTCCCCGTACGCGAACGGCATGACCGCCAACGGAATGCCAGGCTCGCGGTTGACCGGGAGTGCGCAGGCCACGGACAAGAACGGCATACCCAATGCTTCGGCCACCAGGCCGCCAGCCGCTTCCATCTGGTCGCACAGCACCACATCGACCCCGGCTTGGTTCAGGGCCGGTGGCAAGGCTTGGCACAGCATCCCAGTGTTGGCGCATAAATCACGGATTACGCCGCGCAGGCGCAACGGGTGATTGGACGTTGCAGCACGCTGCAATGACCGGTCAAGGCTGCCAAGGGGATGACTGTCACTACCCACTGCGACGAAACCGATGCGTGGATCAGTCAGCCAGCGACGCGTATCGACCTGCTGAAAGAAAGTGACACCGTGCCCGCGGTCTATCAACGCCGATGCCAGTGCCTGAAAAGCCTGAAAATGGCTATAGAACGCCGGCGCGACCACGCCGAAACGGCTCATGGGATAACCGACGCAGTGGGGCCGGATGGCAGCACGCGCACGCTGCGCAACGCTGCCAGGTTGGCCGAGCCCGTGCAGAAGCAAGCAATGCGCAGCTGCCGGATGAGCATCTCGAAATGCTGGACGACCGCCGACGTCGACTGAGTCGCCTCGTGGAGAACACCCGCCGCCTGACCGATCACATCGGCGCCCAGGCAAATGGCTTTGGCTGCATCGACGCCATCTCGAATCCCGCCCGAAGCAATCAAGGGTATCTCTGGCAGCGCACGTCTGATGCGCTGCAGGCCGATGGCCGTCGGTATACCCCAGCCACTGAAAGCTTCAGCTACGCGACGATCCAGCGGACGCACCGCCCGAGCTGCTTCGACCGCCGCCCAGCTCGTGCCGCCCATGCCCGCAACATCAATGACTTGTACGCCAGCTTCGCTGAGGGCTAATGCGACCCGCGCCGATATCCCGGCGCCGACCTCCTTGACAACAACCGGTACACCTACCGCTGCCACCGTGCGGGTAATAGCCTCCAGAACACCGCACCAGTTCCGATCACCTTCAGGCTGAACCGCTTCCTGCAACGGGTTGAGATGAATGATCAGCGCGTCGGCTTGCAGCGTTTCGACACACCGGTGCGCCAGGTCGAGGCCGTCTTTTTCCAGCAGTTGCGCAGCGCCGATATTGCCGAGCAAAGGTATATCCGGGGCCAGTTGGCGCAGACCTCGCGTCAGACCTTGGTCATTACCACTTCTCAGAGCAACGCGCTGCGAACCCACACCCATGGCGATCCCCAGTGCCTGTGCAGCCTCGGCCAGGTGGCGATTGATCGCGGTCGAGCGGGCTGCACCCCCGGTCATGGAACTGATCAGTATCGGCGCCCGAAGCGATTTCCCGACCAGCGCACTACCCAGATCGATGGCGTCCAGATTCAGCTCTGGCAAAGCACAGTGCTCCAATTGCAACGCATCGAAACCGGTGCCCATGCCACGTGGCTCTGTGCGCCTACTCAGCACAATGTCGAGGTGGTCGTCCTTGCGTTTACTCAATTCGCTGTCGCTCATATCAAGCTCCGGTTGCTTGAATCATTTCGTACCCAGCGTGGTCTTCTACGGATAAAACTTATACAACATTGGCAGCGGCGCTGGTTTTGTACAAGATTGATTGAGACTGAGGCAGCTGCGGGGTTGAGTCGTTCCCCGAATTCCAGTGTGGCAGATCAAAAAAACATTCGACCAATTTGGCCACAGCAGAGGCATACATCACGATGACCACCGCCCTCGTAGCTTTTTCCGACCTCGGCTCCACTGACCGCCTTTCGCAGATACGGATTTCGATCGAACAACGCCTGGATGAGTTACTGCCCGACACAGGTAACGAACGTGATCTCGTCGCGCTCGCCATGCGCGAATCGACGCTGGCTCCGGGTAAGCGAATGCGCCCCATGTTGCTAATGCTCATTGCAAGTGGCCTGGGCCACGAGGGCTCGGCAGCCCGTGACCTGGGCTGCGCAGTGGAGCTGATCCACGCCGCCTCACTGGTGCTCGACGATATGCCGTGCATGGACAACGCCTCGCTTAGGCGAGGCCGGCCCACGGTGCATTTGAAATTTGGCGAGGATGTCGCAATTCTAACTGCGGTAGCACTGCTGAGCCGCGCCTTCGGTATCATCGCGGCTACCCGTGAAGTGCCACCTGCGATCAGGAGCGAACTGGTCGAACTGGCTTCCAATGCTATAGGCATGCAAGGCCTGGTGCGTGGCCAGTTTCAGGATTTGAGGGACGGTCAGCAACCCCGGAGCCCCGAAGACATTGCCATCACCAATAACCTCAAGACAGGGGTCTTGTTCGGTGCCATTGTGGACATGGCCTGGCTTATCAGTGACAGCGATGAAAGCACTCGTTCAAGCTTGCAACGCTTCGCCATGGAGCTAGGCCAGGCGTTTCAGATGTACGACGACCTATGTGACGTCCGCTGTGATACCGGCAAGGACTCGAACAAAGACCGCGGTAAGTCGACATTCCTGTCGATCTACGGTGAACAAGAGCTGCAAGCGAATCTGCAAATGCATCTTTCCAATGCCGAAAAAGAACTGCGCACTGTATTCGTTGATGCTGACGTGATCGCAGGCTTCATTGCCTCGATGTTCAAGAAAGCGGCGGTGACCAGCTGATCACCGCTGCGAACGCTGAGCAATGGCCTCTTTGAGCGCCTGGCTATCTGTATACCGCTGCTCTTGCACAACGGCGCCGCCCTGTAAGGCCAACCATTGAACGGACTCACGATCGCCTTTATAGGCACTGGCGACCCGGCCGTCGCGGTCCAACAAGATTCGGTATTTGGCGGAACGCATAGCAGGCACGGCCACTAGCTTGATCACCGATGGCATCTTTTCGATGTCTGCGACATAAATCACACGACGTGACTCCAGATAGCCTGCAGGCTCATCTTCAATTGCCGCGTTCACCAATTTAGCCGCCGCCATGCTTCGTGCCACCAGCAGCACCTGAGCATCGTCATCAAGGGTGTAGGCTTTATCGTTCTGATCCAGCAATGTCCACTTCTTGACAGGCTCAATAATCGCGCTGTCGGCCAAAGCACTGAAACTCAGCAGAGCCCCTGCGAGCAAAACAAGATGGCGCATCGATCAAGACCTTGGTAAGCCAGAAGGACTTTTACTTTACAGCAAATTGAAGACGATCGAGATAAATAGGAATCGCGCAACTTTTCATGCGCGTACTGCGGTTGAGTCGATCATCCAGGTTTACAGATCAATCAAGCCTTGCTCAATCAGTCGGTCGCTCAGTCGAGGCCGACCTCGGCCAAGTCTTTTCGACGTGCATTACTCATCCTTAGTGGCATCCAAAGCGTCGTACCAATCAGCGTAGGGCGTATGTTCCACCCGACAACGATTGTAGTCAGGACTGTCGTCGTCCCACCAAACAGGCCCCCGCTCGCCCAGTCCCACTTTGGCGGCATTCACTCGCGCACGCGCAGTTTTGAGCATTTTCGAATCGTCAGCGCGCTTGGCCCTTTTGACATCTCGTCGAGCATCCATCAGGTCATGCACAAGGCGTTGCCGCTCGCATTCACTAAGTGACGGGTTCGTACAGCGCCAGAGCTGACCTTTGACAACAAAATAGCGTCTGTCTGGTGTCGTTGGATGCATAACGCAGATCTCTTGAGTGATACACCAAGGACACCAAAGATGACGCATTGGCTGCATGCCAGAGGGACATAGGTCGAAGTCTCCCCTACCAGGGGACTTTCCATCAGCCCAGCGCCCTCCGCTTGGTGGCTCTGGTTAGTTCTCTTTCGAATACGGCTTGATGCCGCTTTTGGCAAGAAGGGACTCTATTAGAGCAACATCAAGAAAGCCGCTCAATCAACGGCAATCCATTCACCTGCGGTCGGGCGAAAAGATACCCTTGCATCAACTCAATCCCCAGCGTCGCCAACGCTTGGCACTCTTCGTCAGTCTCAATCCCTTCGGCGATAAGCGTAATGCCCAACCGCTCGGCCACCAGAACGATACCGGCGACAATGGCTTGGCGAACTGAATCCTTGCAGATTCCCCGCGTGAGTGCCATGTCCAGTTTGAGCACAGCCGGCTGAAATTCTGCCAGTAGATTCAGCCCTGAGTACCCCGAGCCAAAATCATCTATTGCAGTGGTAAAGCCCTGTCGCTCGTACTCCTTGAAGATCGATTTCAAGTGCTCGGTGTCTTCGATCCGCTCGCCCTCGGTCACCTCGAACATGAGCCGATTGGCGGGGAAGTCGAATGTTCGAGTGGCTTCTAGGGTGGCCCGGATGCAGGTGCTGGCACTGTAGACGGCATTGGGCAGGAAATTGATGCTCAATTTGCACTCTTTCTGCCGCCCCAAGCCGAGTGCAGCCGCTTGTTCAATGGCCTTGACGCGACAGGCCTGATCAAAGCGGTACAGATTGTTGGGAGATACCTTGGCCAAAATCTCCGCAGCGCTTTCACCGGCCAGACCGCGAACCAGCGCCTCATAAGCGAACGGCCTGCCTGAAGGAACATGGATTATTGGCTGGAACGCCATAGTAATTTCGAAATCAAGCCTGGCCAGGTCACGACACTGGGAGCAGCCCATCGCTGAAAAGGGCTGGGGGAACACAGAGTTGCTCATGGGATATCGTCGAGCTTGATGAGGATGGCTGTGCAGGATGCTTGAATATGCATCATAAGCCAACCTCCTCCCATGACTCTGCTTGCTGCAGCTCAGCTTGGACGCCCGTCCACATCAACACCAACAGGGCTGGTCTGGCTGGTTCATACGCTCATCACCGCGAGTAGTACAAATGTTCTCCGCACGCGCTTAGCGAGATATACTGGATGCATCTACAGTATCTCACTGGAGCGGTAGCTCCTCCTGCCCGCAAGCCCGGGTTAGCCAACAGGCTTCGAGGTTACGCAGAAATCCCATGTGGATTTCACCGAAGACACGCTCAAGCGGAGAGGTCGCATATGTCACTAAAATCGTCTTTCGCCCTTGTCCTCCGGGCGCTACGCAGTCAGCGAAAAATCACGCAGCGTGACTTTGGTGACACCAGCCGGACGTTTCTTTCAAAGCTGGAGGGGGGCAAAGCCAGCCTGACGTTAGATAAACTCGAGCAGGTCAGTCAGCGGCTGGGGGTGAGCTCACTGACGCTACTGACACTGACCTTGAGCTTGGAATCTGGCAAATCCTCAGCGGAGCTTATCGATGATCTTCGCTTGCAAATAGAGAACCTGGAGCGTGATGGTGGCTTAGCGGGCTTAGAAAAGTCGCCCGCCCTAGTGCCATCCACTTGGCACCCTGTCAGCCTCCGACGCTGATGCTGGTGAGCTTCCCTCGCGCTGACCACGGGGCTCACATACAGCAGCCTGAGGCGGCGGCCAGTCACATCGCTGCGTTCATCTCGGCCTAGGCTACCTGAGGGCCCCGGTGGCCTCTCCCTCATCCGGTTACCACTCGCCTGGCATCCCTACGTACTGCCTGAGGCGGAACACCAAGCCCACGAATGAACACTTCCCGCATATGTCGGCGATCCCTGAACCCCGTTTCTCTGGCCACTACATCCAAGCTGTGCCGGCTCTGCTCGATCATCAACCGGGCAGCTTCCAGGCGCAGGCTTTCTACGGCTTTGGCCGGTGATTGTCCGGTTTCTGCGGTAAAGACCCGGGTGAACTGCCTGGGGCTCAAATGCACTACTTCAGCAAGCTCCTCAACGCTGAGTGGCCGGCCAAGATGCTTGCGTGCGTAATCCAAGGCGCTCTGGATGCGGTCAGACTTAGGGGAAAGCGTCAGCAGTTCGGAATGCTGGGATTGCCCACCGGAGCGGCGCTGATGCATGACCAGTTTTCGCGCCACCGACCGGGCCAGCTCAGTGCCGTGATCCTTTTCGACCATCCCCAATGCCATGTCCAGAGCGGCAGTCATACCCGCAGATGTCCATATCGGCCCATCCACGATGAAAATCCGGTCTTCTTCGACCTCGATTTTCGGGTACAGCTCACGAAGCTTATTGGCATAGGCCCAATGTGTGGTTGCCCGCCGATTGTCCAGGACACCTGCCTGCGCCAACACGAAGCACCCCGTACACAGGCCTGCAGTGCGCCGCGCACCGTCCACAAAACCTCGCACACTGGCAAGTACCTCTTCACTCGGCGGCGTCAGTGGCGTAAACGTCCCGGTAATCATCCAGGTGTCGGTCAAGCCAGGCGCACCCAAGGGAAGCGTATCCATGTACATCCCCAGCGAGGAGCGCACCGTTCCGCCCTTTATGGAAAAATTCTGGATCTTGTAAGCCGCTTCGCCGGCAACGATATTGGCAAACTCGAAGACAGATTGCGTGGCCAAAGACATGACCTGGAAACCTTCGGTTATCAGATAGCCGACCCGGTGCATCGAATGACTCCCTACGCGATGTCCTAAAAACGTATCTTATGCGTCATTCAAGACGAAAGCGACCTTCTGCATCATGGCTTCACACCAAACAATGGAGCATGACCATGACGCAGCAATCCAAAGGCACCGCGCTCATCACCGGCGCTTCCACCGGGATCGGCTCGATCTACGCAGAGCGTTTGGCCCGCCGTGGCTACGACCTCGTACTGGTGGCCCGCAACCGGGAACGTCTCAACGCCCTGGCCAGCCGTATTACCAGCGAGACCCAGCGAAACGTGGAGGTTATTCCGGCAGACCTTTCCAACGCCGCTGACCTGGTCAACGTTGAACGCCAACTTCGTGAGGACGCCAGCATAAGCCTGCTGGTAAACAATGCGGGAATCGGCACTCACACAAGCCTGATGGAGAGTGATGTCGAACGCATGGCCGAAATGATCAGCCTCAACGTCACCGCCTTGACCCGCCTGACCTACGCTGCCGTTCCAGGTTTCATCGCCCGCCAGCAAGGCGCCGTCATCAACATCTCGTCCATTGCAGGGCTTGCGCCAGAGCTGCTCAACGGTGTCTACGGTGGCAGCAAGGCCTACGTGACCGCCTTCAGCCAATCCCTGCACAAGGAGCTCGCAGACAAAGGCATAAAGATCCAGGCGGTGCTGCCAGGAGCCACTGCGACCGACTTCTGGCAGATCGGCGGCCTGCCTGTCGAGAACCTCGACCCCGGCATCGTCATGTCCGCTCATGATCTGGTCGACGGTGCTCTGCAGGATTTCGACAACGACGTGCTGATCTCCATCCCTTCGCTGCATGACTTGCACGCTTTCCAACACTACGAAGCCAGCCGGCAGGCGTTGTTCAGCCAGTTGTCGAGTAACCAGCTCGCGCCGCGTTACAACGCCAAGTGACCATCAGCACAGGAAGCTGAATCATGACTCGAATCAATGCGCTGACCCTCGACCAGGCGCCTGCAGCAGCGCGTAGTGCCCTGCAGGGTGTGGAGAAAGGCTTGGGCTTTATCCCGAACGCGTTCGCCACCCTCGCCCATTCGCCGGCAGCCCTCGCTGGCTATCTGGCGCTCTCGCAAGCCCTTAACAAGAACAGCCTCAGCCCTGCCGAGCGTGAAGTAGCGGCGCTGGCTGCATCAGCGGTGAATGGCTGTGACTACTGCATCGCCGCCCACAGTTTCTTCGGCGAAAAGGCAGGTTTGGATGCTGGTGCGCTGCTGGCTGCTCGTGCCGGCACTCTCGATGGCGTTGCTGCGTTCGCCAGAGCGGTGACGCTAAGCCGAGGCCAGGTCAGCGAGGTGCAACTGGCAGCAGCACGGGAAGCAGGGCTGGATGATACGAAAATCGTGGATATCATCGCCCAAGTCTCCCTCCTGACGCTGACCAACTACCTCAACAATGTGGCCATGACGGACATCGACTTCCCACCTACCGACAACCAATGAACTGCGCGAGGCGTCCAGGCACCGGTCGCCAGCGCCTCCCGCTAGTTTCATTACGCGCGAGAACGCCTTGCTGCTTTGAGGCTGATTTTCGAGTTAACCAAAGACAATACCCTGTGCCAACTTTTGATTCTTATTAGAGGTAGCGCGATGAAGGCTGTCGTTTACACGCAACCCGGATTACCTATTCACGACGCTCAGTCTCTGTATGACACGGAGCTCACGAAGCCAAACCCCGGCGCACGTGACCTGCTCGTCGAGGTCAGGGCGATTGCCGTCAATCCCGTCGATACCAAGGTTCGCGCCAGCCGTGGTGCAGAGCAACCATACGTTCTCGGCTGGGATGCTGTCGGTGTCGTCCGCGAGACTGGCCCAGAGGTAACGCTCTTCAGGCCAGGGGATGAAGTGTTCTACGCCGGTGCCCTAGATCGACCAGGCAGCTATAGCGAGTTTCATGTGGTGGACGAGCGAATCGTCGGGCACAAGCCTAAGAACTTGGACGACGCCAGTGCCGCCGCCCTGCCGCTGACGTCGATCACCGCGTGGGAGTTGCTGTTCGACCGTTTGGCCGTCGAAGAAAATAGCGGCAAAGGTCAACGTCTTTTGGTGGTCGGGGCAGCAGGCGGAGTGGGCTCGATCCTGGTTCAGCTGGCAAGGAAGCTGACGCAGCTGACAGTCATAGGCACTGCCTCAAGACCTGAGACTCAAGCCTGGGTCAACGAACTGGGAGCTCATCATGTCATTGATCACTCTGAGTCGATCCCGCTTCAGCTGGCAAAGCTCAAGCTCGATCCCATTGATTACGTGATCAGCCTGACCCACACCGACACTTACCTGCCGCAATTGGTGGAAGTGCTTCGCCCCCAAGGCAAGCTCGCACTGATTGATGATCCGGCACAGCTGGATGTCATGCCGCTCAAGCGCAAATCGCTGTCACTACACTGGGAACTCATGTTCACCCGCTCGCTGTACAAGACCGCGGACATGATCAAACAGCACCAACTGCTCGAGCGTGTTTCCCAGCTGGTTGACGAGGGCACACTGAAGACGACTGTCGGAGAGCATTTCGGAAGCATTTGTGCCGAAAATCTCAAGCGAGCCCACGCGTTGATTGAAAGTGGTAAAGCCAGGGGCAAAGTTGTCCTGGAAGGTTTCTGATCATTGCTCAAATAAAAGCCCGCGTTAACGCGGGCTAACCTGAAAGCACCGCTGCTCAGTAACATCCCACCGGTAGGCGCGAATTGGAGGAAGCGCCAGCACTCCAACCCACAGGATTGCCCTGAAGTGCGGCTTCTACAACCAGCCGCGTTTCTGCCGGACGTTTATGAGATCCGAAGGGATTACGCCTCAAGCATGGAAGCAACAGGTCATTTAGCAAGATCGGGGTGCTACCCCCGTGCTACTGGGCAAGCATCGCGAGCACCTTCCTGGCTATTCTGACTTGTACAGTCGTACTCCGCCCCCGCCCGAGTGGGGTAGTTCATGCCCAGTCCTGTTTTGCCGTGCGTATCGTAAAGGTGTGATTGGTCATCGCCGTCGATTGCTTGGCTTTGACAGCCACACTCGACCTAAGTACTGCCCTCCTTCACCGCTCCAATGTAAGCTGGACGGCAGTCAACAAGGAAGTGATCTCCATGGTTCGTCGCAACCTCATAATCAGCCTACTGATCTTCCCATTAGCGCCAATTGCCGTGATCTATTTCACCCAGGTCATGTGCCGCGAAATCTGGTACGCGAATTACTACCTACCTGGGGAGGATGGCGGAGAAGCAGAGCCGGCAATGGCTCTGATTGGTATCCCATTGATCTTGATCGCTGTCTCATTGCTGCTGGGTGGTCTCACCCTGCTGACCAGGTGGGGTCTTGCGCGCTGGTTGTCCGCAGTGCTGCGTGTGCCCCTCGCGGGCATGGCGCTGCTGCTCTCCTTGACCGCGACGGTGTTTTTCATGGGCGAAGCGCTGGCCGTGTTCAGCCATTGGGAGGTCACCATCGCATGGATGGCTTGGCTGGCCAGTGCTGGGCTATTCGTGTTGCATCAATGGGACCGGTTGTGGCGCTAGCGGTTTTTCCAAGCTGAGGGGCATCGATGGTCTCGAGTTAGCCAAATCCCTATGGCGGGAGCATCCTGCTTTTCCAGTGATCATCCTCTCAGGCCATGTCGCCATATGGCGTCACCTCGTGAACTAGCGTCGAATTTAGCCGGTCAATCTTTAACCGGCGATTGCGACATATGGGACAAACCCAATGGTTTCGTTTGATCTGCACAGGATGCTCATTGGCGAACTCCCGCCGACCTTTCTGTTGGAGGTCGCCCTGCGCGTTTCAGCGGCTTTCTTGGCCGTGTTCTTCTTTTTGAAATTCAGTGGTCGACGTGGAATCAGGCAACTGTCTCGATTCGAGCTTGTCGTGATCCTGACCCTGGGCTCAGCCGCCGGTGATGTCACCTTTTACGAAGATGTACCTTTACTCCCCGTCGGATTGGTGTTCCTGACGCTCCTGATGCTCTATCGCGGAACCGTCTACTTGATGAGGCGCAGCAGAACATGCGAAGCCTGGATCGATGGGCTACCCATCACGGTAGTAAAGGACGGGATGTACGAAATTCATTCGCTGCAGAATTTGAACATCTCGTCCAATGAATTGTTCATGGAACTGCGGCAACAAGGTGTGGAGCACCTCGGCCAGGTTCGACTCGGTTTATTGGAAACCGATGGCGATCTCAGTCTGTATTTCTACGGGCCTGATGACACCCGGCCAGGGCTGTCAGTGCTGCCAGTCGAACATCGTCCAGAGTACCAGGCGCTGCCAAACGCCGGCCTGCACTGTTGCGTGAGTTGCGGCTACACGACCTTCCACGAACCACTGGACTCAGTCGTGTGTGAACGCTGCGGTCATAACGTCTGGTCACCTGCCCTTGGTACCTTACGCAACCGTTAAGGCTCCAGCCACTGACGTGGGACACGTCGGACGTAAACTGCGATGAACCAAAACCTGATGGGTTGCGTCCACCGCAAAAGAACAAGCGAGTCGATTCTTCAATGGCAACCGACGCTGTACTGGCCGCCCTCGGCTATCTCAAAGACAATCAGTTAGTCCTGACGACTGCGGAGTCGTGCACGGCAGGTTGCATGGTGGCCCTCCTAGCAGGGGTACCCGGTGCCGGGGAGGTAGTGGAGAGTGGTTATGTCGTTTACTCACCCAGTGCGAAGAAGCGCTTGCTCGGCGTAAGCGCCGAAACTATCGAGCGCTATGGCCTCACCAGCGAAGCAGTCGCGTGGGAAATGGCCTTGGGCGCATTGAGAGACAGCGATGCCAATGTGGTGATCGCCACCACCGGCGTGGCTGGGCCAACTCCCGAATCTAGCGTACCACCAGGCACCGTATGCTTCGCTTGGGCATTCGCCGGCGAGCCGGTAGCCGTGTTTACACGAACTCAGCGCTTCTTTGGTGAACGTGCCGACGTGATGCGTCAGGGCGCACTTTTTGGACTCACCCGACTCTCCCATTATCACCAGCGATGGCTGCGAGGCGAGCGCGCCTGACTTTTTCTTTCATTGGCGCATCAGTCAAGAACTACGATGACCATCCGATTCAAGCAGCCTACGCCTGATGAACCTTTGGTGGCACCCTGCGATCAATCATCAATATCACTGCGGAGTATCGCGCGAATCTGCAGCGCCAATACCTTATGCAGTGAAGGCGCGTTTGCTAGATTCAGCTAATACGCCGGCAGTCTTGGCGCCCACTGCCCCAAGCATGGCCATCCAGTTCAGGAATGAAAATGAATGCCCCATAAGACATCCGCAACGCTATCTGTTGGCAACGAAGGATTGGATCTAATCCTTAAAGACGGGCTGCCGGTGCATAGGCTCTACTTGGTAGAGGGCACGCCAGGAGCTGGCAAGACGACATTGGGGCTTCAGTTCCTGTTGAGTGGTGTGACCAACCAGGAGTCGGTGCTGTATGTCACGCTCTCCGAGACTGCGGATGAACTTGAGAGTGTTGCCAGGTCGCATGGATGGAGCCTGGACGGCATCGAGGTGTTCGAGCTGTCCCAGACGGACGAGATTTTCGGCGCGGCCGCAGAGCAGACCATTCTGCATCCGTGGGAGGCTGAGCTCGGAAACACTATCAAGCTTATCCAGCAGCGCGTGGAGCAGTCCAAGCCCACTCGGGTAGTGTTCGATAGCCTTTCTGAGATGAGGCTGCTGGCACAAGACCCCCTTCGATACCGCCGCCAGGTACTGGCACTGAAACAGTATTTTGCGGGACGAAACATCACAGTCTTGCTGGTGGACGACCTGACTACATCCCATGGTGAGCATGACAACCATCTCCATAGCATCTGCCATGGGGTGATCACGCTGGAGCGACTAACGCTTGATTTCGGCGCGGCTCGGCGGCGATTGCAGGTTCAGAAGCTAAGGGGTGTCGACTTCGTTGCCGGCTATCACGACTTCGTGATCGTAAAGGGAGGATTGCATGTCTTCCCGCGGATGATGGCGGGAGGACAACACTCAGCCTTCCAGCTTGAACCTGTGGCCAGTGGCGTGGCAGCGCTTGACCTTTTGCTTGCTGGAGGCCCTCTCAGAGGCACAAGCACGCTGATCACCGGGCCTGCGGGGTCGGGCAAGACCACGGTGGCATTCGCCTATGTGGCTGCGGCATGTGAGCGTGGTGAGTGCTGCACCGTCTATGAATTCGATGAGCGGGTCGGCACGCTGTTGAGAAGAGCCGAGGCTATGGGCTTCGCGCTTCAAAAATACATCGCCAGCGGCCTATTGAATGTGGAGCAAATCAACCCTGCCGAGATTTCGCCAGGGGAATTCTCATGGCGAGTCCGTACTCAGGTAGAGGCCAGGAATGCCCGGGTGATCGTGATCGATAGCCTAAACGGCTACTTGGCGGCGATGCCACAGGAGCAACAGCTGATACTTCAGATGCACGAAATGCTGTCCTATCTCGCCCAGCATGGTGTGGCAACGTTCCTGATCAATGCTCAAAGCGGACTGATCGGCACGATGACAACCACCCTCAATATCTCTTACGTCGCAGACACGGTCATCCTCATACGGTTTTTTGAGGCTCAAGGCCGTCTGCGCAAAGCGATCTCTGTCCTGAAAAACCGTGGTGGCGCCCACGAAGATGCTATTCGCGAACTGAATATAGATAGCCAAGGCGTCCGTGTTGGTGAGCCCCTGACCAAGTTCAAGGGCGTGCTGACGGGTACTCCCGAATATTTTGGTAGCCAAGAACCCTTGCTGGAAGGCCGACCCTTTGGACGTTAGCCGCCGATCTCAAGAACGGTCGTTGCTGGTAGTCGCGCCATTCCGAGGCGATGCGGCTGTGCTCCAGCGTGTTGCGGGCATACTTTACCGAGTACAGGCATATTGTGACTTGACCGCTCTGGCAAAAAACATTGGTGATGAGACAGGCATCATCCTGATCACCGAAGAGGCCTTGAGCGGAGACATCGCAGACCTTGGAAAGGCGTTAGCGAATCAGTCTTCCTGGTCCGACATTCCGATTTTGCTGCTGACCTCCAATCGAAACCGCGCCGGGAAGGACAATGATGAAGTTCGCAGGCGTCTTCCCTCCAGTGCCTCCAACGTAGTGGTACTGGAACGCCCGATGAGCTCCTCTGCCTTGATGAGCGCCATTGCTGCGGCATGGCGATCTCGAGCACGCCAATTCGACATGCGCGATCGTGTTGCGGAATTGGGAATTGAGCGTGAACGGCTTCGTATCCTTCTGGAGAATGTGCCTGTTGGCATCAGCTTCGTCGACGCCTTTGGCGTGTCGTTGATCAGCAACCCGCTTTATAACCAATATGTCCCGGATCGAGTTATTCCCTCCAAGGCTATCAATGGCCGGGAGCAATGGGTCTCGATAAGCGCTGATGGCCAGCCAGTCACGCCAGAATCATTCCCCGGTGCACGCGCCTTGAAAGGCGAAGTTGTCGACGGCATGGTGTTCCAGCACAAGCCTGCCGGTCAAAACGAGTCCTGGATCCGGGTTAGCGCTGTTCCGCTTTGGGGTGCCCATGGCACGATCATGGGGGCAGCCATTGTGATTGTTGACGTCACCGACCAGAAGCAGTCAGAGCTGACGCTTCGTGGGTTTAATGAAGCATTGGAAGAGCAGGTAGCTGGCCGCACCCAAGCGCTTGCCCTGGCTGTCGAGCAACTCCACCGGGAAAGCACAGAGCGGGAGCGAGCTGAAGATCAACTGCGACAATCCCTGAAAATGGAGGCCGTTGGACAGCTCACTGGCGGAATTGCCCACGACTTCAACAACATGCTGACGGGGATTCTAAGCGCTCTCGACCTGCTTCGATTGAGGCTCAAAAAGGGCAACCTAGACGCACTGGAGCGCTATATCGATGCGGCTCAAACCTCTGCAAAACGCGCAGCGTCCCTCACGGAACGCTTACTCGCGTTCTCCCGCAGGCAATCGTTGGATACAAGACCGCTATCAGCCAACGACCTCATCGTCAGCCTGTACGACCTCCTGAAGCGCTCGGCGACCGAGCAGATCAGGGTATTGATGAAACTCGGCGACCACCTCCCCTACGCCATGGCGGATGCCAACCAACTGGAAAACGCGATACTCAATCTGGTCATCAATGCCCGCGATGCTATGCCGGATGGGGGAACGATCACAGTATCGACACGCGAAGTGATCGTCGCGCAGGCGTCCTCAGAAGCCGATGAGCTCGCAGCCGGGCAGTATATCCGGATTGATGTGGAGGATACCGGGACGGGGATCAGCGCTGATCTCCTGCCAAAAGTGATTGAACCGTTCTTCACCACTAAGCCTATCGGCCAGGGTACGGGTCTGGGGCTTTCGATGGTGTATGGCTTTGCCAAGCAAAGCCGCGGGAAAATGGAGATATCGAGTATTCCACATAAGGGAACCACGATCTCCTTGTACCTCCCAACCGCTGACGGCCAGCTTCATCAGCCTGTTGAAACACCCCATGCAGCGAATCACGGAACCGGACAGATAGTGCTGCTGGTTGAAGATGATCAGTCAGTGCGGATGCTGAATCAGGAGGTGCTCACCGAGTTGGGCTATGAGATTTTCGTTGCCAGCGATGGCGAGGAGGCATTGCACGTGCTCAAGACCCTGGAGAGTGTCGACATTTTGGTCACCGACGTGGGGCTCCCAGGCATGAACGGTAGACAATTGGCGGAGATCGTGCAGCAGAGGTATCCCAATCTCCCAGTGCTCTTCCTGACAGGTTATGCCCAGGCTGCATCTGACAGAGAGGCGTTTCTAGGCCCCTGCATGAGGTTACTGACCAAACCCTTCACGCTACAAGCGCTCGCTGAAAATGTAAGTTTGATGCTGGAGCCGAACACCAGGGATAACTAAGTCTCACGACGCCGCCCCTCTACCGCAGGGGGAGCCAGCAGCTAGCTAAGGTCTGTGGATCTACCCAGCAATGGCTTCTTTCGAGATCTGAGATATCTTCCCAAGATTGGAAAAGCCCGCCTTATAGCGCGGGCTCCTCCATATGCCGGATGATCAGTTATCCAGCGCGTCTTTGATGATCTTGCCGTCGTGCGGGTCAACCTGGAATTCATACTGCTTGCCGTCAGCTTTCATGCCCTCACCTTCCCAATGACCGTCATCGGCCTCGATCTTGGTGATCTGCGTGTAGCCGGCGCCCTTCAACGTGGCTTCAGCCTGATCCTTGGTCACCTTCCAATCAGCGCCAGGCTGGTCAGCCCATGCTGCAGAGGTAGCCAGTGCGCCAACCATGGCGAGGCCAGTGAACACTCGAGTCATCGCTTTCATGCTACCTTCCTTTTTCGTGACAGTTACCGTTCCGACCCCCGCGCTGCTCTCGGCGTTCAGTTTGTGTGGGGGGCTGTACGGAAACTGAGACATCATCAAGGTGCACGAGCTCCGGCAGAAGCGCGTGCCCGCAAGGCAAATGAGGATGCTGTGCACTGGGTGCCACAGCGCCCCTCAGCTCATCGAAGCCAACCAGGCTCTCCAGCCGCCCCATTCGAGCAATAAAGGGTGGTGAACACCCTTTCGTAAACTTCTGAGTGAAGCCGGTCGAGGTGCTTTAGCAGCAGAGGCCCCCCCCCTCAATCGTCGCGCATATGACGCTCATTGCGCTCCTGGCGTTCCTTGGCCTCCACGCACAGGGTGGCGGTTGGCCTGAGCAGCAAACGCTGCAGGCCGATCGGTTCGCCGGTTTCCTTGCACCAGCCATACTCGCCACGGGCGATGCGCTCCAGCGCTTCGTCGATCTTGTCCAGCAGTTTTTTCTCCCGCTCCAGCAGCCTCAATTGCCATTGACGATGCTCCTCCGCCGTGCCGATATCGGAAGGATCGCTGGTGGGTTCGAAGTCGCGGATCACTTCGAACTCTTCAGCGATGCGTTGCTGAAGCTCCTTGCGCTGGGCATGCAGCAGCTCACGGAAGAAACGTTGCTGCGCAGCGTCCATGTAAGCGTCTGCAGGTTGGGATAGCAGCTCTTGTTCGGTCATTGCAGGTGTTCTCAAGTCAATGAAAAGAAATGGGGCTCAGCCGCGTCGTGCGTTGAAGGCCAGAGGCAAGCCTTGGCAGCCCTCGACTAGCCGGCCTTCATGCCAGGCCAGTTGCCCGGAGACCAAAGTCGTGGCTACTCGGTGATGAAAACGATGGTGCTCGAACGGCGTCCACTGGCAGTGCGCCAGGACTGGATCGAGGCTGACAGCGCGGGGTTCGGGCAAACGCTCGATCAGCGTCATGTCCGCCCAGTAGCCCTCACGCAGGTAACCGCGTTCTGCGATGGCGAACAGGTCCGCGACGGCGTGGCTGGTCTTGCGCACCAGTTGGGCAACGGTCAGCACGCCCTCCTCCACCAGCTCGAAGAGGGCCACAAGTGCATGCTGTACCAACGGCAAACCTGAAGGCGCCGAGGCATACGGGCGTTGTTTCTCTGCCAAGGTGTGGGGTGCATGATCGGTACCGATGACATCAATGCGGTCGCACAGCAGCGCCTGACGCAGGGCGTCCCGGTCTTCCCTGCTTTTGATGGCAGGGTTGCATTTGATCAGGTGGCCTAACCTGGCATAGTCGCGGTCATCGAAAAGCAGGTGATGTGCGCACACTTCAGCGGTGATCTGCTTGCCCTGCAAAGGCCCTGGCTGGAACAACTTCAGCTCCTGGGCGGTGGTCAGGTGCAGCACGTGCAGCCGTGTGCCGAACTGCTTGGCAAGCTGCACGGCCAGGCTCGAAGAGCGCAGGCAGGCATCGGCATCACG
Source organism: Pseudomonas sp. NPDC089758 (assembly GCF_044748705.1). Lineage (NCBI taxonomy): Bacteria > Pseudomonadati > Pseudomonadota > Gammaproteobacteria > Pseudomonadales > Pseudomonadaceae > Pseudomonas > Pseudomonas sp. NPDC089758. Next base: position 126,446 of record NZ_JBIVGN010000014.1, on the reverse strand, counting down.
AATGATCGGGTGCATGGCCGGCGGGATGAAGTCGCCGTAGCGCTCACGCATGCGCGCTTCGTTGGCGAGGATCGACGGGGTGTGCTCACAGTGCGCCAGGAGGATAGTCGGCACGCTGGCGAACAGCCGTTCCAGCACCCTTGGGTCATCCACCAGCATGTCACCGGTGGAGGCGCCCATGAACACCTTCACCCCGGCGACCTCACGTGGGTCGAGGGCTGCTACGGTATCGAGGTTGTCCTTGCTCACGCCGAAATGAAAACCGTAGTTGGCAACCGAGGTGGCGGCGGCGCGGGCTTTCTTGTCCTGCAGGGCGGCAAGATCCAGCGTGGCAGGGTTGGTGTTGGGCATGTCCATGAAGCTGGTGATACCGCCCGCCACGGCGGCGCGCGACTCGCTGGCCATGGTGCCCTTGTGCGCAGCGCCAGGCTCACGAAAATGCACCTGGTCGTCGATCATGCCGGGGAGCAGCCATTGGCCACGGGCGTCGATTTCGATCGGCGCATTGACGCCCGTGATGCTGCGGGCGATTTTTTCGATACGGCCATGGGCGACCAGAACATCGGCCTCCTGTATGGCCCCTTCATTGACCAGGCGGGCGTTGCGAATGATGATCCGGCTCATGCGCCCACCTGCGCCGGGTTGCCCGTCACCACTACCTGATCACCCTGGATCGCGTTGTAGAAACAGCTACGGCGCCCCGTGTGACAAGCGGCCCCTTTCTGGTCTACCAACACCAACAGCGCGTCGCCATCGCAGTCCAGCCGCACGTCATGGACATGCTGCACATGCCCCGAGGTTTCGCCTTTGCGCCACAAGCGTCCGCGGCTACGCGACCAATAGCAGGCCCGCCGGGTCTCGAGGGTTTCCAGCAACGCCTCTTCATTCATCCAGGCCAGCATCAGCACCTCGCCGCTGTCATGCTGCTGAGTGATGGCGGGAATCAGCCCCTGGGGGCTCCAGGGAATGTGGCGAAGCACATCGGTCAAGGCAAAGCGGCTATCCGCTGCTGCCTGCTCAAGGGTAAGGAACATGATTTGCGACCTGCCGTAAATGTTATGTTATAACACTTATAACGTAGCAGATAACGCCCCTACGGTTCATCTTTTCGACTCGCGCAGGTAAAACGCCATGACCGAAACACGCACCAGCCCTTGCACCGAAACCTACGCCGACACCGAACTGGCCTGCCTGGCAGGTGCCAAAGCAGCGCTCTACCATTGGGCCGCTACCGTGGCTACCCGTGATGTTGATCAGGTACTGGCACTGTACGCACCGGATGCGATCCTGGTGCCGACCCTGTCCAACCAAGTGCGTGACTGCGACGACAGCCGTCGCAACTATTTTGAAAATTTCCTCGCCAACGACGGGCTGGTCTGTGACATCCAGTTGTTCAAAAAGCGCGTCAGCCGCAAGCTGGGCACCGTGGTGGTCGGCGGCCAGTACACCTTCGTCTACCGTGAAGACGGCGAGCAACGGGTAGTGCCAGCGCGCTTTTTGTTCACCTTCGAACGAATCGAGCAGCAGTGGCTGATCACCGGCCACCATTCCTCCATCGAGGCATGAAGGTCGTGGCCCACTTCCCGCACTCAACGGGCTCTTTCCCGGCTACGCGCATGCGGCGTAACCGCGCTGACGAATGGACGCGTCGTCTGGTCGCTGAAAACCGCCTGTCTTGCGATGACCTGATCTGGCCGGTCTTTCTCAAGGAAGGCTCAGGTACACGCGAGGCGATCAGCGCCATGCCGGGCCAAGTACGGGTGAGCCTGGCCGAACTGCCGGATCATGTAGGCCGGGCGGTCGAGCTGGGCATTCCGGCCATTGCCCTGTTTCCCGCTACCCCCGCGCAGCGCAAGGACAGTGAGGGCAGCCACGCCCTCGACGCGGACAACCTGATCTGCCGCGCCGCCAGGTTGCTCAAGGCCACATTCCCCAACCTTGGCCTGATCGGCGACGTCGCCCTGGACCCCTACACCGACCATGGCCACGACGGGGTGCTGCGCCAAGGCCGCGTGGCCAACGACGAGACCTTGCAGGTGCTGGCGGCTCAAGCCGTGGTCCAGGCCCAGGCCGGCATCGACACCTTGGCACCCTCGGACATGATGGACGGGCGCATCGGCGCGCTCAGGTCAGCGCTGGACCTGGCCGGGTTCAACGAGGTGCGGCTGATGTCCTATGCCGCCAAGTACGCGTCCGGCTTCTACGGCCCGTTCCGCGATGCGCTGGGCTCGGCGGCCATGCTCAAAGGCGACAAGCGCTCGTACCAGATGGACCCGGCCAACAGCGACGAAGCCCTGCGTGAAGTCGCGCTGGACCTTCAAGAAGGCGCCGACATGGTGATGGTCAAGCCCGGCATGCCCTACTTGGACATCATTCAAAGGGTCAAGGCAACCTTTGCCGTGCCAACCTTCGCCTACCAGGTCAGCGGCGAGTATTCGATGCTCAAAGCCGCGATCGACCAGGGCTGGCTGGATCCGGACACGGTCATTCTGGAGGCATTGATGGCGTTCAAACGTGCAGGGTGCAACGGCATTTTGACTTACTTCGCCCTGGAGGCCGCCACGCGACTGCGGCGGGGGTGACGGCCTTGATAGACGCATTCACATCGGTGATGTGAATGCGTCGGTTCAGCGCTTCATGTCAAAGGAATGGGAACCGAGCGGCCGGGCGCTGGTTTGGCAATCACGCGCCCGTCGCGGTCAAGGATCACCCCAGGCAAATCGTGGCTCAGGGTCTCATGCTCCCGATAATGAATGACCGAGCGAATCGCTTCACCGCGCTTGAGGAGATCGAACGCGTGATTCAGCGTTTCGTGGTCCATGTTATGCGTGATGTAGGGGTCGACATTTATTTCCCCGCGCAACCACTCGTCCACCATCCCAGGCAACTCGGAACGCCCCAGCACCCCGCCGAACGCGCTGCCTTTCCAGACGCGGCCGGTAACCAGCTGGAACGGCCGCGTGGCGATCTCCTCCCCGCCCCCTGCCACGCCGATGATGATGCTTTCGCCCCACCCTTTGTGGCAGCACTCAAGGGCTGCACGCATCAATTCCACATTACCGACGCATTCGAACGAAAAATCCACGCCGCCGTTGGTCATATCGATGATCACGTTTTGCAGCGGCTCGCGAAAATCCCTTGGGTTGACGCATTCGGTCGCCCCCAGGGACAGGGCCAACGGAAACTTATTCGGGTTGACGTCGATCCCGATGATCCGCCCCGCCCCTTGTAACACCGCCCCCTGAATGACCGCCATACCGACGGCGCCCAGGCCGAATACCGCGACCGTGTCACCGGGGCGTACCTTGGCGGTATTGCGCACGGCACCGATCCCGGTAGGAATCGCACAGCCCATGATCGAGGCCTTGGCCAACGGTGCCGCAGGATCGATCTTGGCCACGGCGATTTCCGGCAGGACCGTGTATTCGCTGAATGTGGACGTGCCCATGTAATGAAAGATCGTGCGCCCCTTGTAGGAGAAGCGGCTGGTGCCATCGGGCATCAGCCCCTCCCCCTGGGTTTTGCGAATGGTCTGGCAAAGGTTGGTCTTGCCGGACTTGATGAACGGGCAGTTCGGATCTTCCGGTGTATAGAGCGGGATCACGTGATCGCCCGGCTTGACCGTGGTCACCCCCCGCCCCACGTCCTCGACGATACCGACGCCTTCATGGCCGAGGATGCAGGGGAACTTCCCTTCCGGGTCACGACCGGACAGGGTGAATACATCGGTGTGGCAAAGGCTCGTGGTGACGATGCGAACCAGCACCTCGCCCTCTTTGGGCCCCTGCAAGTCGACCTCTTCGAACTCAAGAGGTTGATTGGGCCCCCAGGCGATAGCTGCACGTGTTTTCATGTGGCTCTCCATGTAATGTTATAACGCTTGAGAACATTAACCTGCGTGATTCCGTGCGCCAGATCACCCGGCCAAAAGTGGCCGGATCCGTACGAAATCTGTCCGCAAGCGCCCATGGAGTTCGATCGCGAATGTTTGACCAAGCCTCTTCTGAACGCAGGGTGCACATAGTCATCTACCCCGGCTTCAAATCAATCGAGGCTGTAGGTGCCCTCACCGTCTTCGACTACGCCAACAAACGCCAGGCGGCCGAAGGGTTGCCTGCGGCCTACAGCCTGCATCTGGTGGCACCACAACCGGGGCTTGTAGGTTCGGACACCTTGGTCACCCTGCAAGCCGACGACCTTCGTAGCAGCCCACGCCCGCACACCGCACTGGTTGTCGGCGCACGTGACATTGGCACGGCGATAGTCGAGCAGCGGTTGATCGTCGACTGGTGCAGGCAGGCCGCCTCTCGCATCGAGCGGCTGGTTGGCGTCTGCTCGGGGGCCTTTTTTCTTGCCCAAGCGGGAGTCGTAGACGGCCTGAATGTCACTACCCACTGGAGCGTCGCCAGTAAGCTGGCCAGTGATTACCCCTTGGTCAATGTCGACTCCGATGCCATCTTCATCGAGCAGGGGCGCATATGGACGTGTGCTGGCGTTTCAGCTGCCATCGACCTGAGCCTGGCGCTGGTCGAACAAGACCTCGGTCAGGAAATGGCCCTGCAAATTGCCCGCGAACTGGTGGTATTCCTCAAGCGCCCGGGTGGCCAATCGCAGTTCAGCCAGCACCTGGACAGCCAGATGACCCAGCACTCCGCGATCAGGCGCCTACGGTTGTGGATCCTGCAGAACCTTGATCGGCCGCTGAGCCTGGAGTTGCTCGCCGAGCGCGCGAACATGAGCAGTCGGAACTTGCGCCGGTTGTTCCACAGGGAGTCGGGCTGCTCACCCTTGGTATTCATCGAGCGGGCGCGAATGGAGAAGGCAAGGCGGTTACTGGTGGACGAGGACACTGCACTCAAGCGCATTGCCGACCAGTGCGGTTTCGGCTCCGAAGAACAGATGCGCCGGGTGTTCCAGCGCAACCTCAAGCTGACCCCTCGGCGCTATAGGGAGCAATCCCGCGCTCCATGACGTCTGAGCCAATGAAGGATCACGCCTGCCCCCTGGCCGCGATCAGGCTGCCAGCCGGTGGTTTCTGGCGGAAGTAGCTGTCCAGCCCGTCGAATATCGCCTGCGCCACCTTGCGTTGATGGCGCACATCATGCAGCCGCCGGCAATCTCCAGCATTGGAAATGAAACCGGTCTCGACCAGGATCGAGGGTACCGCCGCTGACTTGAGCACGGCGAAGCCCGCCTGCTCCACCCGCGTTTGATGCAGGCCCGACACCTGCCCAAGCTGGGCGAGCACCTGATGACCGAGATCCAGGCTGGTGGCGATCGTCGAGTTCATCGACATGTCCAGCAGCACGCCCGCGACCATAGGGTCGTGCTCGCGCAGCTTGATCGGTAATCCCCCGCCGACCCTGTCGGCACCGTTTTCGCGCTGCGCCATCCAGCGTGCCATCGACGACGTAGCGCCGCCTTGCGACAAGGCGAACACCGATGCCCCCGACGCCGTGAGCCGCGGTGCAGCATCGGCGTGTACCGAAACGAACAAGTCCGCGTTCAGCCGCTGAGCGAGTTCGGCACGCTTGCGCAGCGGAATGAATACATCGTCACGTCGTACCAAGCGCGCCTTGTAGCCCGGCTGCGCATCGATGCGCTTGGCCAGCAAACTGGCGATCTGTAGCGCGACGCGTTTTTCCTGCTCCCCCTTGGCGCCCAGCGCGCCGGGATCTTTACCGCCATGCCCGGCATCTACCACGATCAACAGGTCGCGCTGGCGCAGCGAGGGCTTGGCAACCGCTGGCACAACGGCCACCGCTGGCTGAGTGAGCAGCAACTCCAGGCCATGGCTCGCTGTGTTGAGCGAGCGCACTTCGCTGCGCACCGCCGAGTCGGCCAAGTCGAGCACGATACGCAAGTCACCCGTGGCGGTGATGCCACTGCGCACGGCCGTGACCGCAGTGCCGTCCAGGGCGAGCTCGTTCAGTGACGCCTCGAGCGTGGCATGAGGAAGATCAAGCACCAATCGCGCAGGCGCTGTGAGGCTGAAATGCTTCGCGGCTACCGGCCCGGTCAACTCCAGCGACACCTTGGTCACGCTGCCCGCCCGGCTCACCCGGACCCGTTTCACCGCCTGCCCGGCTTGCGCCGCCAGAGGCAGCGGCAATGCCAGGCAGGCAAGCACTAATTTCAGCACTCTGCGTCGATCCATACGTACTCCTGTTGACCTGCGAACCAGCGGCCCCCGGGCAATTTAGCTGGCCATTCTCTAAATGTTACTTTATAACATTGGATATTCAGATGAAAATGAAGACTGCCTGCCAAACGCAAGGAGGCCAGCATGCAACTGACCAGCAATCAGCAACGTGTCCTGACGGCGCTTCGGCAAGCCGACAAGCCGCTCAGTGCCTACGCCATCCTGGACAGCCTGCGCAATGAAGGGGTCAGGGCGCCGACGCAGATCTACCGCGCGCTGGGCCACCTGGCCGAGCACGGCTTGATTCACCGGCTGGAGTCTTTGAACGCTTATGTCAGTTGCACCTGCCCAGGCCAGTGCGAAGCAGGTTTCAGAGCGTTCGCCATCTGCGATAGCTGCGGCCACGTCGATGAGTTCAACGTGCCGCACCTGAGCCAGGCCTTGGGGCTCTGGATGAAACAGAACGTGTTTTCGCTGTGCAGCTCGGTCATCGAGTTGCACGGTACATGTGCCCTCTGCACTCGCCGTGATGCAGGCGAGGACTGAGCAGAGCCGCACGCATGCGCACCACCCTTTATCACGAGGCGTCCCGATGAGCACCCCCATCCCCGATAGCAACGAGGCCGCGCTGCGCCCGCGCGTCGATGCCTGCCTGCTGACCGATGAGGAAATGGCCCAGGGACCGCAAGGCTGGATGAAGCTGCCCAACCCGTTTACCCGCGGGACCTGATTCATACGCCTTGCTGCAACGTGCAAGGCTCCCACCACTGGATATACATGATGAGCTCAGCATTACCCGACGTTTCCGTCACCGACCTCGCCCCTACCCTCAGCCCGCTGCAATGGGTCGGGATGCAAGGTATCGACCTGCCGCTAAGGATCGAAGAACCGGCCTACCAGCGCGAGCTGCACGCCCGGGCGGATGTCCAGGTCGACCTGCCAGCACCGCACGTCAAAGGCATTCACATGTCCAGGCTGTACCGCCTGCTGGACGCCTGGGGGGAGGCTGCAGCGCTGTCGCCGGCAAGCCTGTTTGCGCTGTTGCAGGACATGATCGATAGCCATCACGACTGCGAAAGCCGCAATGCCAGGCTGCGCCTGGATTTCGACCTTCTGGTTCGCCGCCCCGCACTGGTGACCGAGGGCCTCTCTGGCTGGAAGTCGTACCCGGTTCATGTGCTGGCCACGAAGGTCGGTGGGGTGGCGAACCTGAGCATCGAGGTCAGGATCGGCTACTCCTCGACGTGCCCCTGCTCGGCCGCTTTGTCCCGGCAATTGATCGAGGACGGCTTTGTGCGAGCCTTCAAAGACCAGCCACTGCTCGAAGCCAGCGCCGTCGCGCAGTGGCTGCGCAGCAACGCATCGCTGGCCACGCCGCACAGCCAACGCAGCGAAGCCCGGGTGCGCGTCGCGGTGCCTGCCGATGCCCCTGATCTGGGGTTGCTGGCCCTCATCGACCAAGTCGAAGGCGCCTTGCGCACCCCGGTTCAGACCGCCGTGAAGCGGGCTGACGAACAGGCGTTCGCAGCCCTCAACGGGCAGAACCTGATGTTCGTCGAGGACGCTGCGCGGCGTATCCAGTTCAGCCTGCACGGTTACCGCGATAGCCAAGTGCATGTTCGCCACCTGGAAAGCCTGCACCCGCACGATGCCTCGGCTTGGTCCGCCCCGCAGGCCGCTGCACATGACTGAACCGATCTACCTGCACAACACGCTTACCCGGCGTAAGGAAGTGCTGCGCACCGCAAGCCCCGAGCGAGTGACGATGTACGTCTGCGGCCCCACGGTCTACAACTATGCGCACATCGGCAATGCCCGCCCTGCGGTGGTCTTCGACCTGTTGGCCAGGCTGCTGCGCCACGACTACGCCGAGCTGGTCTATGCCCGCAACTTCACCGACGTAGACGACAAGATCAATGCCGCCGCGGCAGCGGCAGGCGTGCCCATCGCCGATATCACTGACCGCTTCATCGATGCCTACCATCAGGACATGACGGCACTCGGGGTGGCGTCACCCGACCTTGAGCCCCGGGTCACCGCGCACATACCGCAGATCATCGAGTTGATCGAGACCCTCATCGCGCGTGGCCATGCCTATGTGGCGCAAGGCCATGTCCTGTTCCATGTGCCCTCCTACCCAGCCTACGGCGAGCTTTCCGGCCGTAACACCAAGGACATGCTGGCGGGCGCCCGCGTGGAGGTCGCGCCTTACAAGCGCGACGCGCTGGACTTCGTGCTGTGGAAGCCGTCCACGGCCGACCAACCCGGCTGGAGCAGCCCCTGGGGCAGAGGCCGGCCGGGCTGGCATGTGGAGTGCTCGGCGATGATCGGGCAACACCTTGGGCATACCATCGACATCCATGGGGGTGGCCAGGACCTGATCTTCCCTCACCATGAGAATGAGATTGCCCAAGGCACCTGTGCCCACGGTACGTTGTATTGCCGCACCTGGGTGCACAACAGCTTCGTCACCGTGGATGGGCAGAAGATGTCCAAATCACTGGGCAACGTGCTACTGGTGCGCGACCTGCTCGGCCAGGCCCCTGGCGAAGCGATTCGGCTGGCGTTGCTGTCCACCCACTACCGTCGCCCGATGGACTGGAACGCCGAGCGCCTGAGCGCGGCCGTGCAGAGCCTCATCCGCTTCTACGCTAGCCTGGCTCGCTGCGGCGACGTGCCCGACGCCGACAATGTGCCAGCCGACGCGCAATTGCTTGCCGCCCTCAGGAACGACCTGGGCGTCGCTGAAGCCCTGGCCCGCCTGCATGTGCTGCGCCAGGCGCTCGACAATGCCAGTGACGGTGCATCCCGTGCCCAGGCCAAGGCCCGGCTGCTCAAGTCGGCCGCGCTACTCGGCCTGTTGCAGCAGGCGCCGCTGGCAGCACTGCGGGCCCTACAGCCACACAGGGACGAGCCGCCACCGCAAGCCGCGTTACTCCGTTTGCTCGAGGCCCGCGAGGCCGCGCGCAACGCCCGCGATTTTGCCACTGCCGACCGGCTGCGCAGCGAGCTGGAAGAGGCTGGCTACACCGCCGAGGATACCGCTCAAGGGCCAAGACTGCGCCGCCTCCAGCAGCCCACCCGCGGCCGCGACAATGCAGGTAACCCATGCTGATTCGCAAACTGTTCAAATTCGAGAACGCCCACATCGTGCGGGGCTGCAGCACCCGGCGCTGTTCCCACTCTATTCATGGGCACTCCTACAAGGTCGAGCTGATCCTGCACGCCGACGCGCTGGACAATGGCCAGATGGTCTACGATTTCGGCCTGCTCAAGGGCGACATCAGGGACTTGATCGACGCCTTTGACCATAGCGTCGCGCTGTGGTCCGGTGATGATCCCGACTACCTGGCGTCGGTCCGCCGGCATTCGGAACGCTGGGTGCTGGTGCCGGTTTCGCCCAGCGCCGAACAATTCTCGCGCCTGTTCTTCTGCCTGGTCGACGCAGCGCTGTCGCAGGCCGAAATGCGCAATGGCGAGGCGGATGTACGCTTGCATTCGGTCATCGTGCATGAAACCGAGACCGGCTACGCCCAGTGCTTCCGGGCAGACGCGCAAAACCCGCGAATGGGCCTGATCGACCTGCACGCCATCGAATTTTCGCCCGCCATCTGCCAAGCCTGGGCAAACCCTGGCGTGTTCGAGCACCTCAAATCCCACTCCGCCATGCTGCAGACCGAGCTGCAAGGGCTGGGTTGACCGACCCGCTGCCACACTATTGAACGCCGAGCCTGAAAAAATGCCAGAAAACGCCCAACCCCCCGCCTTCTCCGTGACCTTGCCCGACGGGTCGCAGCGTCACTTCGACAGCCCCGTCACCGTGCTCGACGTCGCACGATCGATTGGCCCCGGCCTTGCTCGTAGCACCGTTGCCGGCAAGCTCGACGGGCAGTTGGTCGATGCCTGCGAGGTTATCGCCCACGATGTGAGCTTGCAGATCATCACGCCCAAGGATGACGAAGGCCTGGAAATCATCCGACACTCCTGCGCCCACCTGCTTGGGCACGCCTTGAAACAGGTATTCCCCACCGCGCAGATGGTGATCGGGCCAGTGATTCGCGATGGCTTCTACTACGATGTCGCCTATGAAAGGCCGTTCACCCCGGCCGACCTGGAGGCTATCGAGGCCCGCATGCGCGAACTGGTCGCCCAGGACTACGACGTGATCAAGCGCATGCTCAGCCGCGCAGAAGCCATCGACGTGTTCAGCGCCCGCAACGAAACCTACAAGCTTCGCTTGATCGACGATCTCCCGACGGCCACGCACCTCGGCTTGTACTTCCATCAGGAATACGTCGACATGTGCCGCGGTCCGCATGTGCCGAACACCCGCCTGCTGAAAGCATTCAAGCTCACCAAGCTGGCCGGCGCCTACTGGCGCGGTGATGCGCGCAATGAACAACTGCAGCGGATCTATGGCACCGCCTGGGCCGATGCCAGACAGCTGGCGGAGCACCTGCGCGGTCTCGAAGAGGCAGAAAAGCGCGATCATCGCAAATTGGGCCGCGAGCTCGACCTGTTTCATTTCGAAGACGATGCGCCTGGCGCGGTGTTCTGGCATCCACGGGGCTGGGCTGTATTCCAGTCGCTGATCGCCTACATGCGTCGTCGCCGGGACGACGCAGACTACATCGAGGTCAACACGCCGGATGTGATGGACCGCAGCCTGTGGGAAATTTCCGGCCACTGGCACAACTACCGCGACAACATGTTCACCACCGAAACCGAAGATGGCCGTGCACTGGCGCTCAAGCCCATGAACTGCCCCGGCGGCTCGCTGCTTTACAAGCACGGCCTGAAAAGCTATCGGGATCTGCCAATTCGCATGGGCGAATTCGGCAAGGTGCACCGCTACGAACCCTCGGGTGCGCTGCACGGGCTGCTACGGGTGCGCCACTTCACCCAGGACGATGCGCACATCTTCTGCACGCCACAGCAGATGGATCAGGAATGCCAGTCGGTGGTGGCCATGGTGCTCGACATCTATCGCCAGTTTGGCTTCGAGGATGTGCGTATCAAGCTTTCCACACGCCCGAACAACCGTATGGGCGACGATGCCACATGGGACCTGCTGGAAGGCTCGCTGATCACCGCGCTCAACGCTATGCACCTGGCCTATCAGGTGAACCCCGGCGAAGGCGCGTTCTATGGGCCGAAGCTTGAGTTCGTGCTGCGCGACGCCATTGGCCGGGACTGGCAATGCGGCACCCTGCAGGTGGATATGAACCTGCCAGCACGTTTCGGCCTGGAGTATGTCGACGAGGACGGCCAGCGCCAGCGACCGGTGATGCTGCATAGTGCACTGTTCGGCTCGCTGGAGCGCTTCACTGGCATCCTGCTCGAACACCATGCCGGTAAGCTGCCAGCCTGGCTGTCGCCGGTACAGGTGGCGGTGTCCTCGATCACTCAGCAGTACGCAGGTTATGCCCAGGATGTGGCGAAGCTGTTGCGCGGCGCCGGCTTGCGTGTCGAGGCCGATACGCGCAATGAAAAGATCGGCTACAAGGTGCGCGAGCAGACCTTGCAACGTGTTCCGTTCCTGTTGATTGCCGGTGCCAAGGAACAGGCAGAAGGCACCATCGCCATTCGCAATCGCGACGGACAAGACATGGGCAGCTTCGAACTGCGCTCGGCCATCGACCTGCTGTTGCAGCAGTGCCAAGCGCCGGATGCGGCTGAGCGGCGACTGGAGATGGAGCGCTTGTGGGCGGGCGTCTCGCCTGCCAATCGCTCAGCGACTGCCTGACCCCGCCTTGAACCCACGCCTCTGGAGGGCAGCATTGCATGCGACCCTCCAGAGTGCGCTGACACGGTTCGCCTTCTAGTCCAGCCTGCGGCTACGACTTACGGCTTACGGCTTACCGCCAAACCCGGAAAAGCGTTTCTTGAAGTTGGCGATGCGCCCTTCAGTCGTGGCTTGACGTTGCTGGCCGGTGTACACCGGATGCGAGGCGCTGGAAACGTCCAGTTGCACGTAGGGATATGTCTTGCCGTCGGTGTGCTGGTAGGTGCGGTCGGATTCGGCCGTAGAGCCGATGAGGAAGAAGATGTTCGCTGAGGTGTCGTGGAACAGCACGGGACGATAGTTGGGATGGATGCCAGGTTTCATGAATAACTCCTTAACGTTACTGGATAACATTACACTACCAATAGGAATCACTTGCAACTGGAAATGATCATTAAGCCCTGGCGTTACGTTATTACATCTTCTAGAATGCGCGCCCCAACAGATGAACCTTTCCTCATCAAGATTCATTTGTCAGGCCTGGCGCTAGGCCTGCGCCGTGGCACCTGACGTGTATCGCCTGTAATCCCTTTCCAACTCGCGGGCAGTGCCCAAGCCAGGACAACTAAAAAATGCAGCGTTATGGCATGAAAAACGGAGACTTTTCGTGAACCCTCGTACACCCCTTCTGGCCGGCCTGACGCTGGGTTTGTTCGGCCAGCCGATTCTAGCGGCAGAACCTTTGGTGCTGGACGAAACCGCCATCACCGACGTTTACCTCCAGGAGCGCGCCGACGGGCCGGTGCAAGGTTATCGTGCCACCCGCTCAGCCACGGCCACCCGCACCGATACCGACATCCGCGACACACCGCAGAGTATCGATGTGGTGCCCGCGCAGGTCATCAAGGACCTCAACACCACCCGCATCGACCGCGCCCTGGACTTTGCTGGCGGCGTGTCGCGGCAGAACAATTTCGGCGGCCTGACGTTCCTCAACTACAGTGTGCGCGGCTTCACCACTGGCGAGCTGTACAAGAACGGTTTCGCCATCAACCGCGGCAGCTACAGCGCGCCGGACACGTCCAACATCGAGCGCATCGAAGTGCTCAAAGGCCCGGCTGCCAGCCTGTACGGCCGTGGCGACCCTGGAGGCCTGGTCAACATCGTCACCAAGCGTCCCCAGGCCGAAGCGTTCAGCAACCTCACCCTCAGTGCCGGCAGCTGGGATCGCTACCGCACCGCCCTGGACGCCAACTCGCCGCTGGACAGCGAAGGGAACCTGTTGGGCCGGATCAACCTCGCCATCGAGGACAACGACAGCTTCCGCGATCATGTCGGCAGCGAGCGCCGTATCGTCAGCCCCTCCCTGAGCTGGCAGCTGTCGCCCGACACCCGGCTGATGATCGACACCGAGTTTTCCCGTACCGAGTCGGTGTTCGACCGTGGCATTCCGGCGGTCAACGGCGAAATGGGTTCGGTCAAGCGCTCGACCTTCCTCGGCGAGCCGAATGACGGCAAGATCCGCAACGACAACCAGACCCTCGACGTCGCACTGGAACACGTGCTCAACGACAACTGGAAGCTGCGCCTGGCCAACCACTACACCCAAGGCACGCTCAAGGGCAACAGCTCCGAGCCCCAGGCCCTGGTGGGCACCACCATCACGCGCTTCTATCGCGAACGCGACTTCGAATGGAACGACAACATCACCCAGGCCGAGTTGCACGGGCAGTTCGAGTTGGGTGGCTGGCAGCATCAGACCCTGGTCGGGCTGGAGTACGAAAACTACCGCAACAGCCAGAAGTACCCGCAAAGCGCCACCTCTGCAGGGTATGGCCTGGATATCTACAACCCGGTATACGGCAAGCCCAAGCCGGCCATCACCCGTGCCAACGACTTCTTCGAGCACACTGAAAGCTACGCGATCAACCTGCAAGACCAGATCGCCTTCACCGACCGCTTGCGCGGACTGCTGGGTGTACGCCTGGAGCGCTTCGAGCAGACATCGCAGAACCGCACCACCGGTGCCAGCGACAGCCAGGAAAAGGACGTCGCGACTCCGCGCATTGGGGTCTTGTATCAACTGACCCCGCAAGTCGGCGTGTTCGCCAACGCATCCACCTCGTTCAAACCCAACACCATCGGCACCCAGGGTCAGGTCTACAAGCCTGAAAAGGGCTTGGGTTACGAGACCGGGGTCAAGCTCGACCTGCTCGACAGCCGCCTGGGCGCGACCATCGCCCTGTTCCATATCGACAAGGAGAACGTCATCACCACTGACGCCCTTGGCGAGAGCGTGGCGGCTGGCGAGGCCCGCAGCCAAGGCCTGGACCTGCAGTTCAGCGGTCAGCTGACCGACGCCTTGCGCGTGATAGGTGCCTACGCCTATATCGACGCGGAGGTCACCAAGGGCGACGCGGCCCTGCCAAAAGGCAGCGACCTGTTGGGCATCGCTCGTAACAGCGGCAGCGTGATGGGTGTGTACGAATTCCAGGAAGGTGCCCTGCGCGGTTCGGACGTTGGGGCGGCGGTGAATTACGTCGGCGAACGTTCCGGTCAGGCCGGCAGCGACTTCACCCTGGACGCCTATACCACCGTCGACCTGTTGGCGCATTACAAGGCCAGCGAACAGGTCACCGTCGGCCTCAACCTCAACAACCTGTTCGACCGCAAGTACTACGAACGGTCGTACAACAGTTCATGGGTGCTGCCCGGTGAGCCGCGCAACTTCAGTGTCAGCCTGACCCTAAGCCTTTGAACCGAGGAATCATCATGCATCCATCGTTGAAAGTCGTCGCCCTGTTGACCCTGATGGTCAGCGTCAACGCAGGCGCCCACGGCCTGTGGACCGAGGAGCGACGCGGCAATATCGAGGTTGTGTACGGCCACGGCGCCGAGGATAACGCCTACAAGGCGCAGAAGATCAAGCGCGCCTGGGCGTTCGACGCGACTGGGGACATGGTCCCGGTCACCGTCGAGCGCCTGGCGGACCATGCTGTTCTGCAGCCGCTCACACCGCCTGCGGCACTGGCCGTGCTGCTGGACAACGGGCCTTGGTCGCAGCGCCCGGACAAGCAGTGGGTCAATCAGGATCGCACCCACATCAAGGATGCGATCGCCTCCACCCACAGCTTCAAGTACAGCCTGGCGATCTACCAGAGCGGTGCTCGGCTGCCGAAACTGGACATGCTGCGTTTGGCGATCGTTCCCCTGAGTGATCCTCTGCAGGTCGGCCCGGGCAAGATGCTGGAAGTGCAGGTGCTGCTCGATGGCAAACCGGCTGCGGATATCCCGCTTGTGGGCGATTACCGGGGCGCCCCTCACCAGGTCAGCGCCACCACCGACCAGCAAGGCCGCGCACGTGTCACCGTTCGCAATGAAGGGCTCAACATCATCGCGGCTCAGGCTACCCTGCCGATGGCCGAAGGCAGCCCCGTTGCCCAGCAGAGCTTCTTCAGTTCGCTGACGTTCCTGGGTGAACCGCACCACGAGTGACGAAAGTAGCGTACCTCGGCCATCTCGGCCGAGGTACGGCAGGGATGTCAGCCCAAAGGACCGACGGTCTTCAGCGGGTTGGAAGAAGCGGCGCCCGCCAACTACGCTGAATGTCTCAGCACTCGTTAAAGGCGTTCGAAATGGGTACCTGCAACCAGCATCCCCACCATGACCATCAGCACAAACCCGGCTGCGGCCACACTGCAATCGAGCACGATGGGCATATCGATTACCTGCACGACGGGCACTTGCATCACGTGCATGGCGACCATGTCGATGAACACACACTGGAAGCCAACGGCCAGAATCCCGACCGTTGCACCCCCGGCCACCAATGTGGCGGCCATGCTGCCGACCATACCCACGGCCCGGGCTGCGGGCATGAGGCGATCCCCCATGGTGATCATGTCGATTACCTGGTCGATGGCCACCTCCACCACCCGCACGGCGATCACTGCGACGACCACGGCCCGGTGACCGTGGTCAAATGACCGTTGCCCGCCTCCAGCCGGCAAGGGCTGGAGGCGCTGGCCTCACTGGCCTGCCAGCGCCTGGGTGAGGGTTTGCACATTCTGCCGATACATGCCCAGGTAGGTACTGGCAGGGCCTTGGGCGGCAAGTGCATCGGAATACAGCGTCCCACCTATCTTCGCTCCGGTATCGTCGGCAATCTGCTGCATCAGCCGGGAATCCTTGATGTTCTCGATAAACACGGCCTTGATCTTGTCGCGCTTGATCATCGAAATGATGCTGGCGACATCCTTGGCAGTAGGCTCCTGGTCGGTGGAAAGGCCTTGGGGTGCCAGGAACTCGATGCCGTAAGCCTGGCCCAGGTAACCGAAGGCATCATGCGAGGTAACGATACGCCGGTTGTTCGCCGGTAAGGCCGCGAAGCTTTTCTTCACCTCGGCCAGCAAGGCGTCGATCTGCTGCTGGTAGGCAGCCAGGTGGCTGCGATAGGCCTGCGCATTGCCGGGGTCAACCGCTTCCAGCGCCTTGGCAATATTGGCCGCGTAGATCTTGGCGTTGGCCAGGCTGTTCCAGGCATGGGGGTCGGGGATGGTCTGGCCCTCCTCGTCCAAGGTACGCGGAAGGATGCCCTGGCTAGCCCGGACGACCTGAGCCTGGGTGCCGGTGGTCTTGATCAGGCGGTCCAGCCAGGGCTCGAAATTCAGGCCGTTCTCCACCACCAGGCGCGCCTGCAACACGTGCCTGGCATCATCCGGCGTGGTTTCGTAGACATGCGCATCGCTGTCCGGCCCGACGATATTGATGACCTGTACCTGATCGCCACCGAGCTGTCGGGTGATATCGGCCAGAATACTGAAGCTGGTCACTACCTTGATGCGTTCGGCGGCAGACAGTAACGGTGACAGCAACAACATGAGCACAACGATCAACGGGCGCATAGCGGCTCCTCAGTGAGTGACAGGGGTGTAGTGACGACGCAGCAGCCCGCGGACCGGCCCCACCATCACCGACAGCAGGTAGGCACAGCCGGCCACGACGACGATCGCCGGGCCACAGGGCAGTGAGGCGTAGTAGGACAACAGCAACCCCAGCCAGACCGAGCCCATGCCGATCAGCGCCGAAATGGCTATCAGCCAGGGCAGGCGCTGGCTCCAGAAACGTGCGGCGATGGCTGGCAGCATCATCAGGCCAACCACCATCAAGGCGCCGATGGCCTGGAAGCCAACCACCAGGTTGATGACCACCAGGCCCAGGAACACGCCATGGGCGATTGGCCCAAAGCGGCTGACGCTACGCAGGAACAGGGGGTCCAGGCTGTCGAGCAGCAAAGGCCGGTAAATCAGGGCAAAAGCCAAGAGACTGCCTACGGCTACCCACACCATGGTTTGCAAGGTCGCCTGATCGACCGCCAGGGCCGAGCCGAACAGCAACCCCAACAAGTCCAGGCGCTTGCCCGCCAGCCCGAGCAGCAGAACGCCCGAAGCCAGTGAAATCGGGTAAACCGCCGCCAGGCTTGCGTCCTCACGCAAACCGGTGTGCCGGCTCACCAGGGCTGAAAAGCCTGCCACCATCAAGCCCGCCACCAGGCCGCCCAGTGTCATGGCAACCACGGACAGCCCTGCCAGCCAAAAGCCCAAAGCAGCGCCCGGTAAAATGCCATGGGAAATGGCGTCACCGATCAGGCTCATGCGCCGTACCACCAGGAATACCCCCAACGGCGCGACACTCAGCGCCAGGGTGAGCCCGCCGAACAGCGCACGGCGCATGAAGGCGAACTCGACGAACGGTGCCCATGCCATATCCAACATCACTGCACCTGCCCCAGTGCGGCACGCCCGATCACAGATTGACTGGGGCCGTATTGGCACCCCTCGCGGTCGATCAGCAGGCAATAGTCGGCCATCGCTTGCACGCGCGGCAGGTCATGACTGACCACCACCACTGTCTGGCCAGCTTTGTGCCAAGCGTCGATATGCCGCCAGAGCAACGCCTGCCCCGGCTTGTCCAGCGCCGAGTCCGGCTCGTCGAGCAGCAGCAGGTTGGCGTCGGTCAGGCTCAAGCGTGCCAGCAGCGCACGCTGCAGTTCGCCGCCGGAAAGCGCTTCGAGCGGGTGGGCTGCGAGCTTTTCGATTTCCCAGGCTTGCAATGCCTGGCGCAACCGCTGGCTGCGCTCCCGACGGTGCAGGCGTTGCCCCCAGAAGCCGCCACTGACCAGCTCGCCCAGGCTGATGGGGAACTGCCGGTCAATGGCAGAGCGCTGGACCAGATAGCCAATTTTCGTGCCTTCGGCACTGATGCGAAGGCGCCCGGACAGAGGCTTCTGCAAGCCGGCAAGCACCTTCAAGAGGCTGCTTTTGCCAGCACCATTGGCCCCCACCACTGCAGTCAAACTACCCGCTGGCAGCGTGATGTTCAGGTGCGGGGTCAACGGGCTTTTGGCAGCCCCCCACAAGAGGTCTTGGCACAGAATCACGGGTGAGTTCCAAAACGAAAGGAATGACGCGGCCGGAAAACGCTGGCCTCACCCGAATAATGATATGTTATAACACGTCGAAAGCAACGCCTTTCTTTCTAGTCACAGCCTTTCAAACGATTGCAACTGAGTCGGCCCGGGCCGCCGCCAGAGGTAGAAAAGCGTGTGATTACCGCATACCAACAAAGCACTTTTTACTCGACATCCGTTGGGCTCGGGCAGCGAACTGCATCATTCGGTTGAATGCTCACACCTTAAAAAACACCCTGTTCAGATGTTTCAGAAGATGTAGAATCGCGCCGCCACATCTAACCTGACAATTCAGTGCCATCCAGAGTACTGCCATGAAACTGGCCCGCCACACACGATCGCATGTCGCCTGGGTGCTGTATTTCAGCATTCTGTTCGGCTCGTTGCTGTGCGCCATGGGCCATGGGCAGATGGCCGGGTTGCGCCTTGCCGGGTTGGATGACGCCGCCTGGTGCTCCGCCGACGCCAGCGGCGCTTTCAAAGCTGAGCAAGATACTGCCGACCCCATGCTGCCTGCCGGCGGTGACTGCGTGATAGCCAGCCTGTTCAGCGCCACGCTGCTGGCCGTATTTTTCGGCCTGCTGACCCTGCTCGCCGAACAGTCGGCCAGCCCTTTACCCAGCCAACCCACGCCACGCCTGCCCAAGCTGCGCTGGCCACGGGTGAACCCCCGCGCCTCTCCTGCTTCGCTTCCCGCGTTCTGACATCGCCCCCGAGCCACCCGACCGGCATCGGCGGTGCGTTCATCGATTTCAACCAGGAAGCCTCGCATGCTCCGCATGACCACTTTGGCGCTGCTCGTTGGCAGCGCAAACTGCGCCTGGGCGCAGGATAAAACCCTTACTTTGCCATCCAGCACCGTTACCGCCACCGCTGACCAACCCACCGAGGCCACGCGCCTGGACCTCGACCGCCCCATCGAAAGCGGCTCGCGCCTCAACCTCAGCGCCCGTGAGAACCCTGCTTCGGTCAGTGTGGCCGACCGCAAGACCATGGAGCGTATCGGCGCACGCAACTTCCAGGACGCCGCCAACGCACTGCCTGGCGTGAACGCCTCGGCGCCGCCAGGCTGGGGCGGCTATGTGTCGTACCGGGGTTTCAATGGCGCGCAGATCAGCCAGTTGTTCAATGGCATCAATTTGCAGTATGGCGGCGCTGCGCGCCCGGTGGGCGCCTGGATCTATGACCGCATCGAATTGCTCGGCGGGCCGTCCTCCTTCCTCAACGGCAGCGGTGCTGTCGGTGGCAGCCTGAACTTCATCACCCGGCTGGCAAGCCGAGACGAAGACACGTTTGAAGGGCGCGTCAGTTATGGCCGCTTCGACACTACTGAAACCTCGGTCGGTTTCAACAAGGCGCTCAACACGGGCGACGGCCCGCGCCATTACGCCCGTCTCGATTACAGCCGCACCAGCACCAACGGCTACATCGATCGCCAGGAGAATGGGGCCGGCAACCTGGCCTTCTCGCTGCTCAGCGACATCAACGACCAGCTCTCGCACACGCTGGCCATCGAATACCTGGAAGAGAAAGAAGACAGCCCCTACTGGGGCACTCCGGTATTGCAGCCACTGGTCGGCACCCTGCACATCGACAAGCACAACCGCTTCAACAACTACAACGTTGAAGACGGTCGCTACGAACAGCGCACTCGCTGGCTACGCTCGATCACCGACTACCGCTTCGACGACAATACCCAACTGCGCAATACCTTCTATCACTACAACGGCCAGCGCGATTACCGCAACCTCGAGGTGTATCGCTACAACGCCGACAACAGCGCCATCGCTCGCTCGGGCGGCTACCGCCAGCGTCACGACCAGGAGGTGAACGGCGACAGGGTCGAGCTGACCCATCAGGGTGAGCTGTTCGGCCTGGCCAGTGATTGGGCGTTCGGCATGGACTACAACAGCAACCAGCAAACCAACTACCCGCTGTCCAAGGGCGCGTTCGACACGGTTGACCCCAATGGCTTCGAGCCAGGGCACTTCCTCGATATCCCCGGTATGGACGCGCCCATGGCCAAGGGACGCACCACCACCACCGACACCACCTCGGCCTTTGTCGAGAACCGTACCCGTCTGACGGATCAGCTGTCATTGATAACCGCCTTGCGCTACGACCACATCGATTTCGACGTCATCGACCACGTTGCGCGGGCCAAGCTGGACCGGCGCTGGGACGCAGTGACCGGTCGCCTGGGCCTGGTCTACGACCTGACCCCGAATGTCAGCCTCTATACCCAATACAGCACCTCGGCCGAGCCGCCGGGAGGCACCCTGACCAGTGCCTCGATCAGCCAAGTGGGCGACTTCGACCTGAGTACCGGGCGCCAGGTCGAAGTGGGCAGCAAGTTCGACTTCCTCGATGGCCGCGGTACGGCCACTGCAGCGGCTTACCGGATCGTGCGCAAGAACATCTCGGTGCCCTCCTCGACCGTGCCAAACACCACCGAGCAGGCAGGCCAGCAGACCTCTACCGGTATCGAACTGGCCGCTTCGTTCAAAGTCACGCCCAAGCTGCTGGCGGCAGGTAACTTCAGCTGGGTGAACGCCGAATACGACGAATTCAACGAGACCATCAGCGGTGTGGTGTATTCGCGCAAAGGCAAGAACCCGGTGAACATTCCTGATCGGGTGGCCAATCTCTGGCTGACCTACGACCTCGCCCCGGGCTGGCAGGTCGGCGCCGACGCCCGTTATGTGTCGTCGGTGTACGCCAACACCGCTAATACCTCGTGGGTACCGTCCTACACCGTTTACGGGCTTTCCATGACCCACGACCTGGACAAGCACGTGCAAGTCAGCGCGCGGTTGCGAAACCTGACCGACGAGGTCTACGCCCGGTTCATCCACCAGACCAATACCCAGTACTACCTGGGTGAGCCGCGCAGCCTGGAAGTCGCCGTGCAGTGGCGCTACTGATGAGCGTGAAGCGCCAGCTCTACCTGTGGCACCGCTGGCTGGGAATCGTCGCCTGCCTGTTCATGGCGCTGTGGTTCGTCTCTGGGGTGGTCATGCTGTATGTCGGCTACCCCAAGCTGACACCGGCCGAACGCCTTGCCCACCTGCCGGCTTTGCCTGTGGGTTGCTGCGCCGAGTTACCCGAGCAGTGGGCGCAGCAGCCTCTGAAAGCGCTGCGCCTGACCAGCCTGGGTGGGCGGCCGTACTACCTGTTGGAATTGGCCGATGGCCGCCGCGTCGCGCTTGACGCTGCCAGCGGCCAGCCCCTGGCGCAGGTCGACGCCGGCTGGGCGCTGGAAAGCGCGCGGCAGTATGCAGGCGAGGTCGGGTTGGCGTACCGGGGCACCGTGGACGAGGACATGTGGACCCACTCCACCGCCTTGGACAGCGACCGCCCCTTGCACCGGGTGCAGGTCGACGATGCAGCCGGTACCTGGCTGTACCTGTCCGGACGTACTGCAGAATTGGTGCGTGACGTCACAGCCCGGGAGCGCGCCTGGAACTGGGTCGGGGCCTGGCTGCATTGGCTCTACCCGCTACGCGGCGGGTTTGGGTTCAGCCACGGCTGGCGCACCCTGGTAATCGGGCTGTCTCTGGCCGCAACGATCATGGCGCTGCTGGGCATGGCTGTCGGCATCTTGCGCCTGCGGCTGCGCAAGCGCTATCGCAGTGGCTCGTGCAGCCCTTATCCCGGCGGTTGGCTGCGCTGGCACCATATAGGTGGGTTACTGTTCGGTGGGATGTTGGTGCTGTGGATATTCAGCGGATTCATGTCGATGCGCCCTTGGGGCCTCACCGACAGTCGCTCGCAACTGGCCACCCAGGCTCTGCATCGAGGGCCGCTACGTGCGGTGGACATCGGCCAGCCAGTTGCCCAGGCCTTGGCCCGCCTGCACAAGATACCTGGGTTCGCCCCTGTGGAACTGCAGTGGCAACGCCTTGGCGCTGACACCTTTCTGGTGGCCCGCGATGCCGTGGGCGATAGTCGGATTCTGGAGGCCGACGCGGCACCCGTACGGCAGTTGTCCGAGCAACGCCTGCTCAACGCTGCCCAGGCGATGGCGGCAGGCATCCCAGTGCATACCCATTGGCAGCGCCACTACGACGCCTACTACTTCGCCCGCGACGCCCAGAGCATGTATGGCTCCCAGCGCCGCCCGTTGCCGGTGCTGCGCCTGCGATTCGACGACGCCGCCAGCACTTGGGTCTACCTTGATCCGGCCAGCGGGGAGATGGTGGCCAGCCACGATACCAGGCAACGCACCGGCCGCTGGCTGTTCAATCTCTTGCACAGCTGGGACCTGCAACCCCTGCTGCAAAGGCCGGCGTTACGCGAAAGCCTGATCATCGCCTTGAGCATCGGCGGCCTGGTGATCTCGCTAAGTGGAATCATCTTAGGCTGGCGCAGGCTACGTCGCTCCACAGTTCGAGCCCGCGGTTGAACGGCTTTGGCAGCGGCGATCGGCTGGGCGCCCGCTTGGCCAGCGTCGGGGTGCTCGCGGCCTGAAATTTCAACTGAGCACCTGAAAAGACAAAAGCCGGGGCGTTGATACGCCCCGGCTTTTGTTTGACCCGATGAAAACCCTGCCAAGAGTCAAACACCGGATCGACTTCAACGTAGCACGGCCTCGGCTCAACGCCGCCCTGCGACATCCTGCCGCACCCCATGCATCAACCAGGCAGGTAAGCCTTGGCAGCCTGTAGTGCGGCAGGGTGTCGCACCTGACAGGCATGCGTACTCCCATAGACTCTGCCTTCCAATAAAAAACCTGAGAGGTCGGTCATGAAAAAAACACTGGCAATGCTTGCTTGCCTGGCAACCGCCAGCCTGGCTCAAGCGGCCCAGGACCCGGAGGCAGTGTTCAACCGTGCGTGCCAGATGTGCCACAACGGTCAACTGCCCACGGCACCGAAAAAAGGTGACCACGAGGCCTGGAAGCCACGGCTGGCCAAAGGCAACGAGGTACTGGTCAAGCACGTCACCGAAGGCTTCAACGCCATGCCGCCGCGCGGCCTGTGCATGGATTGCACCGCAGACGACTACAAGGCCGTGATCGACTACATGTCCAAGTGATTGGCGTACCAGGGCCGCCTTAAGAAAGGCGCGCCCTTGGTAACCGCCTACACAGGGTCAGTGCGGCGGTATCTTGCAAGCCAAATTCTGGTGCGGCAGGCTGTCGCACCCTGCGTGAACAGCAAGCGTTGCTAGACTCGCGCACCGCCCATTACAACCGCCGCAGTCATCGAGCAAGGGATATGCACCGATCAGCAGGACGTCGTCACGCCTACGCCTGGCTCCTTTACGCCAGCGTGCTGTTTGCCGTGCTGCACTGCGGGCTCGGCCACGGCCAGACCAGCGGCCTGACGCTCAATGGTGCAGGTAGTGCCTTCTGCGGCCACGCCGGGGCCCCGCCCGGTCCGCTTGGCTTCGCGCCAAGGCTGGGTGACACCTTGGCCGCAGGCGCTACGCTCGATTGCCCCTTGTGCAGCCACACCGGCCTGGCATTGATGCCCCTGCTGCGCGACCTTCCGGTCGCCCGGGTGACACCTGACAGTTCCCTGCCCGCCTCCCCTGCAGCCTGGCCTCGTCGCCTTTGGCCTGCAGTCAACCCCCGCGCCTCACCCGCCCTGGCCTGAATCAACCCAATAGCCTCACCACGCCCCCGGCTCTATACACATGGGGATGTCGCCTGGCGCGTGGACTACGGCTCGCCTTGCCACTTTTGCATTCAGGAATACCCAGAGCATGAAGAACAAGACAATCTGCTGCGCTGCTGCACTCGCGTTATCCAGTGGTGCCACGCTGGCCCAGACCAACACGGTGGAGTTGGCCGAAACCTCGGTGGTCGGGACCTCGGTCATCGACCAGAACAACGTCGATAGCTTCGGCAGCTTGACCACCGTGGTAGGCCAGGAGCAAATCCGCGACCTCAACGCCCTCGACCTGTCCTCGGCCCTGCGTCGTACACCCGGCGTAGTGGTGTCGCGCTTCAACCCGGTCGGCTCGTTCGGCGGTGCCGAAGGCGGTGCGGTGTACATCCGCGGCATGGGTGCCAGCCGCCCGGGCAGCGAGATCAAGACCTACATCGACGGCGTTCCGTTCTACATGGGCGTCTGGGGCCACCCGTTGCTCGACTTGCTGCCGATCAACGCGATGCAGAGCATCAGCGTGTACAAAGGCCCGCAGCCGCAGAAGTTCGGCAACACCTTCGCGGCCATCGACCTGACGCCCAAGGTTGCCGAGCAGGGCGACAACCACCATGGGGAGCTGCAACTCACCGGCGGCAGCTTCCGCACAGCCACCGAACAAGCCAGCCTGATTGGCCGGGAAGGCGATTTTGATTACCTGCTGGCCCAGGGTGCGGCCCACTCCGACGGTGACCGCAGTGACGGTGATGGCCGGCTGAACAATGGCATGGCGCGCTTGGGTTACCGGCTGAATGAGAACTGGAGTACCGGGTTGCTGCTGCTGCATGCCAATAACCAGGTCTCTGACCCCGGGCAGAAAGGCCTGCCGGAAACCAAGAATGGCGAGTTCAATACCCGCGGCACACTCGCTTCGCTGTCCTTGGCGCACAATCACGAATGGGGCGATGGCAGCCTAAAGGTCTACCACAACGAAGGCCGAGGTTCGGCCCTTGACCAGACCGGCCTGGACGGCGACACCATCAGTGACTTCACGCTCCAAGGCATTCGCTGGGAAGAACAGCTGCGCCCCTGGCAAGGCGGCGAAGTGGCCTTGGGCCTGGACATCGACGAGAGCAAGGGCGAGGTCCACTTCAAGCGCATCGCCCCGGCGCCACAAGCGAAGTTCGATGCGCCCACCCTGCGCGTGACATCGCCGCACCTCGCCGTCAGCCATGCCTTTGCCCTCAACGACACCTGGACCTTGACCCCCTCGGTCGGCGTACGCACGTATGAGCACAATGTGTTCGACAACGCCACCGCCCCGCACGCCGGCCTGTTGCTGTCATCGAGCAATGTCGAGTTCCGTGCCAACGCCTCGCGCGGCATCAACTACCCCGGCCTGGAAGCCTCGGTGATGTCGAGCCTGATCCCGGCGCTGGGTGAAACCTGGAAGGACCTGAAGCCCGAGAAAGTCGACCACCAGGAACTGGGCGTGCGCTTCAACCCCATCGACAGCGCCACCCTGGACCTGGCGGTGTTCAAGGACAAGCTGCAGGACCGCTATCTGTTCGCCTTCCCGCCGGCCGTGTCGAGCCCCTCCTACATCAACCTGGGTGACTACGACATCAAGGGTGCCGAAGCCACCTGGCAGCAGCGCTGGACCAGCAATTGGAGCAGCTTCGTCGGCTTCACCTGGCTCGATCCGTCCCTCAAGACCCTGCCCTACGCGCCGCAGAAATCGCTGTCGCTGGGCACCACCTACGAGACCGGGCCTTGGCGCCTGTCGGCTGATGCGCAGTACCAGAAAGACATGTACGTGCTGGCCGAGGAACGCACCGCCGGCGCCAGCAACTTCTCCAAAGTCGATAGCTTCACCGTGGTCAACATGCGCGTCGGTTACGCCGTACCCGCACTGGGCAAGGTGGGCGAAGTGTTCGTCGCCGTGGAGAACCTGTTCGACCGTGACTACGCCTACCGTACCAACTACCCGATGCCCGGTACTTCGGCGCAACTGGGTGTGAAGATGGGCTTCTGAGCCCGCCACCGGAAGCTGCCGACAGCAGTCGGCAGCCTTACAAGGAACAAGCACATGAAAGCACCGATCCTTGCGCTGCTGCTGGCCTGCAGCCCGCTGCTGGCCGTGGCCGATACCGCCAGCGAGCAGCAGAGCATTCAGCACCTGATGCGACACAACTTCGAACGCCCGGATGCGCCACTGGACGTTGGCCCGGTTACCATCCAGGGCGAGCATGCGGTAGCCGGCTGGTTGCAAGACCAGCGCGGCGGCCGTGCCTTGTTGCGTAAAGGGCCTCACGGCTGGCGCGTGGTGCTGTGCGCCGGCGATTCACTGCTCGACCCGGCAACCCTGCACAGCGCCGGGCTCAGTGAACAGGACGCGGCCCAGCTGAGCCAGGCAGTACGCCAGGCCGAAAGTGCTCAACCCGCCGAGCGGGTCAAGCAGTTCGCGCTGTTCCAAGGCGTGGTCAAGGTCGACAAGGACGCTGCCCACGGCAATCACTGATGAACAACCCGGGGGCTTTCAGGCCCCCGTCCTGTTGTGGTACAGCGATGCCTTGCGGGCACAACTGGTCCAGGCAATGGCCAGGGAGTTTGCGCGCACATACGCAGTTGGTTCACGATGGCAGGGTTCGGAGTTTGCCAGAGATAATCTCAAGGCATGACGCTCGAACGGGTGATTCACGCAATGCGTTCATCGCCCTGGATCGAGCAAAGCGCATGGCGTTGGCGTGTTCCAACTCGCTTCGAGGGCTCGATCAGCAGGTGCGAGCCCTTGAGGCTGACACCCAGGGTGTAAGCCAGCAACATCGGTAGCAGCACACTGGCAACAATCAGCAAAGTCCCCAAGGTTCTTTCGTCACCGGCCGCGCTCCATAGCGTCATGCTGGCAGACACTTGCACGCTGGAAGGCAAGATCAAAGGGAATAACGCGAGCCCCACACTGCACAGCACTGCCCCCACCGTCAGGCCACTGCCCAATAGCGCCAGGCTAGACCGGCCATTGGCGCAAGCGAACAGACTGATGACAGTGCCAGACAAGGCAAACAATGGTGCCAGAACAGCTGCAGGCCAGGCCTGAAAATTGTCCAGCCAGCCAGGGTTGTTGGCCAGCACCACCCAGGTGCCAGGCCCGCACAGGGTAGCGGGACGCTCCACCGCCCACACACTGTAGCCGCGCGCATTCGTTGCCAGCCATATCGCAGCCACTATGAAACTGGCCAGGAACATAACGCCTGCAACGCCTGCGACCCGGCTTGCAGGCTGATACCAGCCGCCGCCGCCGCGCTGCATCACCCAGGCAGCGCCAAACTGGCAAACCATCGCCAGGCTCACCACGCCTGTAAGCAAGGCGAACGGACTGAACAGCCCGCCCACGCTCCCGTGAAACTGTATTCCCGCCTGGCCACAGCGACTCAATGGCAATCCAAGAAGCACGTTGCCCAGCATGCCCCCCAGCAGAACTGCCGGCAGCAGGCCGACTGCCAGCACGCGCCAGGCTTGTCGTGGCCGGGCGGCTTGCGAGGCAGATCGGCGCAACAGTACCAGCAGGCCCAACAGGCCCGTCATCAGGCAGGCCAGGCCACCGAGCGATGGCCAGACCAGCGCAAGGGTGAAACTCAGGGCCAGCAACCACAGCAGGTTGATATGCGCTGGCGCCGCCGGTGCTTGCGGCAGCGGGTCGCCACTTCGACCCGACAACCACGGCACCAGTACCCGCGCGCCCACGTCCAGGCTTTCGCCCAGCATAAAACTGATCAGCATTACGCCAATCAGTAGCCACCAGACGATTTTCAGCAGTTCATGGTCCATGACGGCTCTCTCGGCTCGAAATAAAGCGGCCCGCCCAAAGGCGGGGGGCGTTGCGGGTCGCCTGGCGTGCAGCGTGAAGGGGACGAAGGAATACAGGCGCCGGCCATGCTAGGCGCTGTCTGCTGCCCGCCCAACTGCGACAGCTCGTCGCATGTCGCGCAACGCGCTGACTGCACGGGCATCGAGCAGTGGCTTTGGGCTCGCTGCGGCAGTCTGTCGCACCACAACGTGCCGGCACAGCACCTGCCACGCCCTCATACAGCACCGACTATGCTATTTGACCAGGCGTCCTTCATACACAAGGCTGGCGCCGCCAATCAACAAGGAGTTCCTGATGAAACCACTCGCGCTCAAAGGCTTGCGCAAAGCCAATGGCCTCCTGTTCGGTTTGTTAATGACGAGCTTCGCCAGCACCGCCCTGGCTCAGGTCGAAGTGAAGGTGGAGGCCCCCTGGGTCAGGGCCACGGTACCCAGCCAGCCCGCCACCGGAGCCTTCATGCGCCTTACCGCCAACGAGGACGTCAAGCTCGTTCGGGTCAGTTCACCCGTGGCCGCCAAGACGGAGCTGCACGAGATGACCATGAAGGACGGCGTAATGACCATGAAGCCATTGGCGAGCCTGTCACTGCCAGCGGGCCAGCCAGTGGTGCTGGACACCCACGGCTACCACATCATGCTGATCAACCCCAAAGAGCAGATCAAGGAAGGCGCCACTGTGCCGCTGACCCTGACCGTGGTCGATGACGCGGGTAACGAAACCTCGGTCAAGGTCGATGCGCCTGTGCGCCCGTTGGCCAGCGGTGAAGACGACCTACCCGATTAACAAGCGCCCAGTTGGAGCGCTGCGCCCGTTCGGGTGTTGGCCTGCCCGTTCGCGGGCAAGTCCAGTGTGTGGCGCTGTATCTCGTTCTCTGCGGTATCCACCAGTTCGAGGATAACCCGGCAGCGCTTCAAGTAACGGTTGCCGGCTTCGGTCAGGGCGATGCGGCGGGTCGTGCGGTTCAACAAGCGAATATGCAGATGCGCCTCCAGGTTGGAGAGCATCCGGGAAACGCTGGCGGTGGTGGTGTCGAGGCGTTCGGCCGCGCCGGTCAGGCTGCCGGCCTGAACCACGCAACTGAACGCGCGCATGGCTTGGAGTATGTCCATCGTCGGTCTCTCGCTAAGCATTCAATGAATAGGAAAACGGGCGGCGCAAGGCCGCCCCTGTGCCGCCCTGCCTTAGCCAGGTACCGGCAACCAGCGCCGGAAGCTGCTCTGGCCTTTGGCGCTGAGTGGGCTCCAGGAAAATTCCCAAGGGGGTGACGGCAAGTCTTCGTCCGCCTGGGAGGCTGGCAGCGCCGGCTGTACGCCGGTTTTCCACTCCACGACCCGTTCGCCCATAGGCTGCCAGGCCAGCACCAAGCCACGCGCCTGAGACACATCAGTCGCCACCCACAAGGCGGCCGCGGCCACCATGAAGGCCTCGATGTGCTCCTCAGTCACACGCGCCTGGTAGGGGGAGCTCAGCAACCAGCGGCAAACGCTGATGTAATACGTCCAATCCAGCGCCGGATGGTGCCGGTAGGCCCATGTCATGAAGCGTCGGAACAACTCAAGCCCCTCAGGCGGGTCGAGCTTCAGCAAGCTTGGGCAGACATCGAATAGCGTGTGCCAGTAAGGCAGCAGGCGCGCATCGAGGTTGACGAAACTGCGGGCGTTGCAGGGGTAATCGGGAAACGGCAACAGGAAGTCGCCCGCGCGCGACGGGCGAAGGGAGGGCTCCAGCAACGCTGAAGCGGTCAGGGTGCGAGACATCGTGTGCTCCTGGGTACGGCTAGCCATCGGCAGGCCGACGCCCCGCTTCCAGCGGGTGCGGCCTGGGTCCTTGCGGGTCAGGCGATCGACGTCGGGGAGGCACGGGGGTTGATCGACGGCCAGCAGTGCCGCGGTGAATGCACCAGAACGGCGGGCTGCTGGTCGACCGGCAGCACGGGCAGCACGAAGCCGGCCAGGATCAACGAGGCAGGCAGAGGTGCAGGGCCGCCCTGGGCGCAACAGCAATGCCCCGGGGCGGACGTCTTCGCGCTGAGGTTGCCGTCCTTGTCCGGCATGGCCGGCTGAACGCCGCCCGACGAGCAATAACTGCCCGCCAGCAACTGCGCCAGGCTCAGGTCGCCCAGGGTACTGGCCATGGGCAATGCCAATACCTTGAGCAGCATGGCAAGCAACGCGGCGACCCAGAGGCTATCCCAGGTGCGTGCGCGCAGGCCGCAATGGCGCATGTTCATGCCTCGCCAGGTAGCGCGGGCGTGGAGATTGGACAGGTCATGAGGGCTTACCTCCAACGACGGCCAAACCAACCGGCAGGTGCATGCCTGAGCATGCACCGTAGATCCGGCGTGTTAATGGCAGGCACTGGCCCGCCACGGCGCCTAGGCGCAGGTAGCGTCAGAGAGGTGAAGCGCGAGGGTTGGATGAGGGCCAGCAATAACGCGGCGGGGCATGGCTGCGTACTTCACGCACGATTGGCCGGCGCTCGCTGCTGGCCAGCAGCCAGCCGACAGCGATGAGAAAGACCAGGGTAAGAAAAGCCGCCGAGCCCATCGGGCAACTGAACGGAATGCTCAAGTCGCTCGCCAGGGCGCCGTCCTGCTTGGCCTTCAGAGGGGCGGTATCGCCACCTAAGCTGCAGAACGCGCCGCCGAATCCATTCAGCGCCAGCCCCACTGCCTGCCCGTGGGCCAGGCCACAGCCAAGTACATTGAACAGGACACAGAAGTACAGTGCCCAGGCAATGAGGGGTCGGTTTGAAGGCAGACGGTTCATGGGCGGCGACTTTAGCATCGAAACCGGCCTCGTAGAAGCTTCACCTGCAGCCTGCCCCGTCTGCGACAAGCCGTCACACCTGGCGCACTTGGCCTCCATTCGCCAGAGCGGGCGCCCCCCAGGGACAGATTGTCGCAGTTGGTCAGACCCACCATGCTCCTTACAGTGGCGCCGCCATCGCAATGGCTCCGTGCAACCCCACGCAGACACCAGCGCAGAGCCGGCCAGGACCCGGGCTCTGCTTCCCGAAACCGGCGCCGACGCGCGCTACCCCGTGAGGCCCCATCATAATGAGCGTGCTCGATGCGCTAGACCTGGCTCGAATTCAGTTCGCCTTCACCGTTTCCTTCCACATCCTGTTCCCCGCCATCACCATCGGCCTTGCCAGTTACCTGGCAGTGCTCGAAGGGCTGTGGCTGCGAACGAACCAGCAGGTCTACCGCGACCTCTACCACTTCTGGTCGAAGATCTTCGCCGTCAACTTCGGCATGGGCGTGGTGTCCGGTCTGGTCATGGCCTACCAGTTCGGCACCAACTGGAGCCGGTTCTCAGATTTCGCCGGTGCCATTACCGGCCCGTTGCTGACCTATGAAGTGCTCACCGCGTTCTTCCTGGAAGCAGGCTTCCTGGGCGTCATGCTGTTTGGCTGGAACCGTGTCGGTCGTGGCCTGCACTTCTTCTCCACGGTGATGGTGGCGCTTGGCACACTGGTCTCGACCTTCTGGATTCTGGCCTCCAACAGCTGGATGCAGACGCCGCAAGGCTATGAAATTGTCGATGGCCGGGTGATTCCAGTGGACTGGCTGGCCGTCATTTTCAATCCCTCCTTCCCCTACCGGCTGATGCACATGGCCACTGCCGCATTCGTGGCCACGGCATTCTTCGTCGGCGCTTCGGCGGCCTGGCACCTGCTACGCGGCCGGGACAACCCGGCCATCCGCAAGATGCTGTCGATGGCCATGTGGATGGCCCTGGTCGTGGCGCCGGTGCAGGCTGTCATCGGCGATTTCCATGGGCTTAACACCCTCAAGCACCAGCCGGTGAAAATCGCGGCGATCGAAGGCCACTGGGAGAACAAGCCGGGTGAACCGACCCCGCTGATCCTGTTCGGCATCCCCGACATGAAAGCCGAAACCACCCGTTTCAAGATCGAGATCCCTGCCCTCGGCAGCCTGATACTGACCCACAGCCTGGACAAGCAGGTACCGGCGATGAAGGAGTTCCCGCCTGAGGACCGGCCCAACTCGACCATCGTCTTCTGGTCGTTCCGGGTCATGGTTGGGCTCGGATTCCTGATGATCTTCGTCGGCCTGTGGAGCCTGTGGCTGCGCAAGCGCGGCACGCTCTACACCTCGCGGCCGTTCCTGTACCTGGCACTGTGGATGGGCCCGTCCGGGTTGGTGGCGATACTTGCCGGCTGGTTCACCACCGAGATAGGCCGTCAGCCATGGGTGGTGTACGGCTTGCAGCGCACCGCCGATGGCGTGTCGAACCATGACGCCACACAGCTCAGCATCACCTTGGTGACATTCGTGGTGGTGTACTTCGCCCTGTTCGGCACCGGCCTCGGCTACATGATGCGCCTCGTGCGCAAAGGACCAAAACCTGGCGAGGGCGACCAACACACCCCAGGCGGCCCAGGCCAGCAACATACACCGGCACGGCCGTTGTCCGCCGCCGACGATTATCAGGCAGAGGTGAACTGACATGGGCATCGACCTTCCACTGATCTGGGCGGTGATCATCATCTTCGGTGTGATGATGTATGTGGTAATGGACGGCTTCGACCTGGGGATCGGCATGCTCTTCCCTTTCGTCAAGGACGCACGTGACCGGGATGTGATGATGAACACCGTCGCCCCGGTTTGGGACGGCAATGAAACCTGGCTGATCCTAGGCGGTGCAGCCCTGTTCGGCGCCTTTCCGCTGGCCTACGCGGTGGTGCTGGAGGCGCTTTACCTGCCGCTGATCCTGATGCTGATCGGCCTGATCTTCCGGGGCGTAGCCTTCGAGTTCCGCTTCAAGGCCAAACCCGCCAAGCGTCACCTCTGGGACAAGGCCTTCATCTGGGGCTCGCTGGTCGCGACATTCGCCCAAGGGGTTGCCCTGGGCGCCTTCATCGAAGGCATCAAGGTGGTCGAGCGCAAATACGCTGGAGGTGCACTCGACTGGCTCACTCCGTTCAGCCTGTTCTGCGGGCTGGGCCTGGTGATCGCTTACACCCTGCTCGGTTGCACCTGGCTGGTGATGAAGACCGAAGGACCGCTGCAGCAACGCATGCACGATGTTGCCAGGCCTCTGGCGCTGGTACTGCTGGTGGTGATCGCCGTGGTCAGCCTGTGGACACCGCTGGCCTACCCGCAAATCGCTGCGCGCTGGTTCAGCATGCCCAACCTGCTCTGGTTCATGCCGGTGCCGATCCTGGTGCTGGTGACGTTCTACGGGCTGCTACGTGCCGTGGCGCGCAACGCGCACTACACGCCGTTCTTGCTGACCCTGGCCCTGGTCTTCCTGGGCTACAGCGGCCTTGGCATCAGCCTGTGGCCAAACATCATCCCACCGTCGATCAGCATCTGGGAGGCCGCAGCACCGCCGCAGAGCCAAGGTTTCATGTTGGTAGGCACGCTGTTCATCCTGCCCATCATCCTCGGCTACACGTTCTGGAGCTATTACGTGTTCCGCGGCAAGGTGACACATGAAGACGGCTATCACTAGGAGTACTACCTGATGACACCCAGTGTGAAGCAACCGATATGGCGTCGGCTGGCCTGGCTGGTGCTGATCTGGGCAGGCAGCGTGGCGGCGCTGGGACTGTTCGCTTGGCTGATCCGACTGTTCATGGTGGCCGCCGGCATGCGCAGTCATTGAGCCTTCGGCGGGGTGCGCCTGCGACAAAATGGAGCACCAAGGAACTTGTACAGCCCGCAACGGATGCGGCTTAATGCGCGCCATATTCGTTCGGGTTGACTCATGCTTTCACGTGCACGTGCACATCTTTGTCTGTTCGCCTGTCTCGCCATGCTGTTCAACCTGCTGGCGATGCCGCTCGACCGTGCCTTGCCCCCCCCCCGCATCGACAGCCAATCGCTGATTCTCGGCAGCTTCTGCAGCCTGCACGGTGCGCAGAGCCTGCCCAAATCGTTGCTGGCCCAGCTCAAAGCCGAACTGCCGCAACTCGGCGATCAGTCCGAGACGAAACACCCGGCAGGTGACTGCTGCTGTGGTCATGCCGGCCATGCCATGTTGGCCAGCGACCATTATCGCCACCTCTATCCCCGCTACTGGCCCGACGCGCTGCTGCTCGGCGCCAGCCACACGCTGTTGCTGCCGCGCGAGCAGTGGCCAAAGCTCAACCCGCGCGCCTCTCCCCTGGCCTGACCTGTCGTTGCTTGCCCACGGCTGCCCCGTGACCTTCGGTGCGCAGCCCTGCCCGACTGTCTGACCAGGAAACCTTCCATGCCTGCGTTCCGTTGCACCGCACGCGCTGTCCTGCCCGTGCTCGCTTTGTTCAGCCTCAGCCCCCTGTCGCTGGCCGTTGCCGAAACTCTGCCTGCTGAAAACTCCACCCTCACCCTTGGCGCGGTCAACGTGACCAGTACCGAAAGCGGCCCGCTGGCCACCAGCAGCGTGCTCAGTTCGGTGGACATTCTGGGCGGTGACATCCTCGAAAAGATGCCCGTGACCTACAGCTGGGAGCTGTTCAGCCGCGCGCCCGGGGTAATGCTGACCGAATTCAATCAGGGCACCACCTCAGGCAAATTGTCGTTCCGCGGCTTCAATGGCGAAGGCGAAGTGAACGCGGTGAAGTTGCTGATCGATGGCATCCCCAGCAACACCAATGACGGCAACATGCCCTTCATCGACTCGGTGTTCCCCATGGACATCGACAGCATCGAGGTGGTGCGCGGCACCAGCGACCCGCGCTACGGCCTGAACAACATCGCCGGCAACGTCAATATCAACACCCGCACCGGCGGCAACTACAACAAGGCGCGCCTGCGCTACGGCAGCTTCAACACCCGCGAGGTGCAACTGGCCAAGGGCATCGAGACCAGCAACTGGACGCAGAATTACTTCTTCGCCCGCCAGCAGGTCGACGGTTACCGCGACCATGCCGATACCGAACGCTACAGCTTCGGCGGCAAGTGGTTCTATACCCCTGACGATGGCAGCTATCGCCTTGGCCTGATCGCCCGCCACTACGAGTCCGAAGCCCAGGAGGCCGGCTACCTGACCGAGGATGACGCCCGCCATCATCCACGCATGAGCAATGACTACAACGCCACGGACAAAGGTACGCGGCGAATGAACCAGGTCAGCGTGCACTTCGACACCGACCTGGCCGAAACGCTGTCCTGGTCGGCCAAGACCTACCTCAACACCTATGACGACCGTCGCTGGACGCAGTACTGGCGCACCAGTTCACAGCAAGAGCGCGACACCTACGAGGACCAGTACGGCGCCATCACCTCACTGACCTGGCGGCCACAGGTGGACTGGCTGCATGCGTTCGCCCTTGAAGGCGGAAGCGATGTGCAGAAACAGCAG
Source organism: Pseudomonas sp. NPDC089758 (assembly GCF_044748705.1). NCBI lineage: Bacteria > Pseudomonadati > Pseudomonadota > Gammaproteobacteria > Pseudomonadales > Pseudomonadaceae > Pseudomonas > Pseudomonas sp. NPDC089758. Next base: position 91,335 of record NZ_JBIVGN010000014.1, on the reverse strand, counting down.
AACCGTAGCGAGCGATACCGCACGATCAATCGCGTGCGGCAGGCGCAGACCCGTGACCAGGACTTCGACTTCAACACGGTCGGGGCCTATGTGCAGGCTGAAATCGAGCCAGTGGAGTCGCTGAAGATCGTGCCGGCCTATCGCGTCGACAAGATCAGCAGTGACTTCACCAACAAGATGACCGGGCTGGACTCGGACATCAACGACTACGGGCTGATCAAGCAGCCCAAGCTCAGCATTGTCTATTCGCCGTGGAAGTTCGCCAGCGTTTACGCCAACTGGGGCCGGACCTTCCAGGTCGGCACGGGCGCCGCAGCCTACAAGGTGCCGCCGCGCAACGAGGACCTGGACCCATCGATCAACGAAGGCTGGGAAACGGGCGTCAAGTTCACCCCGGCCAGCTGGATCGATGGCCGCGTGGCTTATTGGCGTCAGGACGCCTCTGGCGAAGTGAGCCGTCGCCTGAACGACCCCAGCGGGGAGTCGGACAACGTTGGTGAAACACGCCGCTGGGGCTATGACCTGCAGGTCAACCTGCACCCGGACGAACGCACTGAGGTGTGGATGTCCTACTCCTGGCAGTACTCCAAGATCCTTGAGCCCAGCAGCGCCTTACCAGGCAGCAAAGGCCAGGAAATCGATCACGTGCCCCACCATCTGTGGAACACCGGCATCAGCTACCAGGCTACCCCAAAGCTGCAGCTGACTGCCTGGGCGAATGGCCAGACCAACTACTACCTGGAGCGGGAGAACACCCAAGGTACGTATGGCGGCTACGTGCTGATGAACCTCGGCGCCACTTACAAGCTCAGCGGAACGCTGAGCGTCGACCTGCAACTGAAGAACCTGACCGATCGCTACTACGAATACGTCTGGTACGACCCGGACGGTGCCGATGCATCGCTGCATTCCCCCGGCGACGGTCGCGCCCTGTATGCCGGGCTCACCGTCGACTTCTGAAGCAAGGCACGGCAAGCGACCAGGCCGTCGCTTGCCGTGCTCTCAACGCTTGAGCAGGACGATGAAGAACAGCCCACCCAAGGCTGCAGTGGCAATGCCGATCGGCAGGTCCTCCGGCGCGATCAGCGTGCGCGCAGCCACATCCACCCAAACGATGAACAGCCCGCCGAGCAGCGCGCTGACCGGCATCAACCGTCGGTTTTCCGCCCCCACCAGCGCACGCGCCACGTGCGGCACCATCAGCCCCACGAAGCCTATGGCGCCCGAAAGCGAAACCAGCACCCCTGTCAGCAACGACGTGCAGATGAATACATGAAGACGCAGGCGGCGGCCGCTGAACCCCAGGCTGATCGCGGTCTGCTCTCCGCTCATGAGCGCATTCAGGCCACGCCCCATCGCCTGTAGCGCAAGCAACCCAAGCAACACACACACTGCCGGCAAGCCGATAACGCTCCAGCGCGCCGCGCCCAGCCCACCCAACATCCAGAACACCACCGAGGCTGCAGCATGCTGGTCAGCGGTGTACAGCAACAGGTTGACCAAGGCCATCAGGACGAATGACACCGCGACCCCCGCCAAAAGCAGGCGGTCACTCTCCATGCGCCCTCCACGCCTGGCCACGGCGATAACCAACAGCATGCTCACCGCTGCCCCCACAAAAGCTGCCAGGGGCAGGCTGAACACCCCGATGAATTCGCCGAGGTACAGCATGACCAGCACCGCGCCCAGCGCGGCGCCAGAGCTCACGCCCAGCAGGTGCGGGTCGGCCAGCGGATTGCGCGTGACGGCCTGCAGCGCGGTACCCACCAATGCCAGCCCCGCGCCTACCACTACCCCTAACAACACACGCGGTGCGCGGATCATCCAGACGATCTGCGCCTGGCTGTTGCTCCACGCCCCTGGCAGATCGACGCCCAACTGCTGGGCAACGATCCCGAACACATGGCCCAGCGGGACCGAGGCCGGGCCGAATGCCAGAGCGATCACTGAAGAAAGCACCAACAGAACAACCAGGATCACGATCAGCCAGCGATAACTCCCCGGGCTGCGCCCCCAGATCATGGTGTTGCCTCCTTGAACAACGCCGGATGCAACGCCCGCGCGATCTTCGCGACGGCCTCGGCGTTTTCCACCGAAGGGGTGACTTGCAGGTACGTCAAGGGGACAAAGCGCTGCTCGCGTATGGCCCGCACATCCTTCAACGCAGGTTGGCGCAACAGGAAGTCGCGCTTCTGCTGCCAGGTGCTAGGGCCGTAATCGACGATCAAAATCACTTCAGGGTCGCGCTCCACCACGCTCTCCCAGTTCACCTGCGTCCAGCTGGCCGCCACGTCCTGCATCACATTCACGCCACCGGCAGCATCGACCAAGGCCTGCGGCATGCCCAGGCGCCCCGACGTGGTCGGCCGGTCTTCACCGCTGTCGTAAAGGAATACCCGTGGCCGATGCTGCGCCTGAGCTACCCGCCTGCGCACCTCGGCAACCTGCTGGCGCATCTGCGCCGTGAGGGCTTCGGCTTGCGGCTCGACACTGAAGATGCGGCCCAGATTGCCCAGGTCGCGGTAGACATCATCGAAGCTGGCGCGTCGCTGGGGCATGACCCAGGAGCACGACTCGCTCAGTTCATAGACCGGGATCTCAAACGCTGCCAGCGTTGCGGGCGTGACCGGCCCCCCCACGTGCATGCCGTAGTTCCAGCCAGCGAAGAACAAGTCGGCGTCCACCGCCAGCAAGGTTTCGATGGAGGGGTAACGACTGGCCAGTTGCGGCACGCCCTCCAGCGCGTCATCGATCCATGGGTCGCGGTGTTTGTGGCGGGTGAAGCCGGTGTAACCGACGATGCGCTCGCGCAGGCCCAGGTGCAACAGCATGGCGGTCATGTTCACATCGTGCACCACAACCCGCTGCGGCGCTTTGCTGAAACTCACCGAACGCTCACAACTGCGGATGTTCAATGGGTATTCACTGGCCGCGATGGGCAATGCCATCAGCAGCGACAACAGGCCGATCAAGGCGTGAATGTTCATGGCCGGGTTATCCAGGTAATGCGTGGGTAAGGATGCAGCGGGTGCGTGTCGATCAGCGCTTGCAGGCCGAAGACCTGCCACAGCAGCTCGACGGTCAACACCTGCTGCGGCGCGCCGCTGGCAATGATTCGCCCGCCGTCGATGACGTACAAGCGGTCGCAAAACGCCGCTGCCAGGTTGAGGTCGTGAAAACTGGCCAGGGTGCTCAGGCCCAGGCCTCGCAAATGCTGCAGTAACCCGAGTTGATAGCGGGGGTCGAGATGGTTGGTCGGTTCGTCGAGAATGAGCATTTCAGGGCGCTGTACCAGCGCACGGGCCAGCAGCACTCGCTGCTTTTCACCTCCCGACAACGTGGCGAAGGTGCGTTCGCGGTAGCCGCTCAGCCCTACCCGCTCGAGCACCTCAGCGACCAGCTGCAGATCGTCGGCTGTGTCCCCTTCAAACAGCGATTTGTGCGGCGAGCGGCCCATGGCGACCACTTCACCGACACTCAACCCGAACTCCTCTGGAAACTCCTGCAGAACCACGGCAATGCGTTGGGCGCACCAGCGCGGGCTGCGCTGCCACAACTCGACGCCATTCAAGCTCACCCGGCCTGCGGTTGGCTGCGTAGCCCGGTAGGCGCAGCGCAGCAAGCTGGTCTTGCCGCTGCCGTTGGGGCCAATCAACCCAACGAACTCTCCCTTGCCGACACACAGATCCACGGCGTGCAGCAACGGCCGTTGCCTGCCGCCTCGCTCAGGCACAGACCAATGCAGGCCGTCGATTTTCAGATGCATCATTGAACCCACTCCAGCAAGCACCGGCCCGAAGGCCGGTGGCGGCCCCGTCAGAAGCTGTAGTCAGCCGTCACGAAGAACGAACGCGGCTCGCCCAGGTACCACTGCAGGCCGTTGTTGTCTGTGGTGGTGGCGTACTGGCGGTCGAACAGATTGTTCAATTGCAGGCCCAGCGTGAGATCAGGTTGGACATGCCAGTCGACGTTGGCATCGACCACGGTGTAGCTCGGCACCTGCACGGTGTTGGCGTTATCGCCATAGCGGCTGTCGACATAACGCGCCCCTGCCCCGGCGCTGAAGCGCTGACCGAAGTCCTTGCTCAACCACAGGTTGGCCGAACGCCGCGGTACGTTGACGGGCCGGTTGCCACTGTAGTCGTTGCTGCCGCTGGCAAACTCGTCGTATTCGGCACGCACCCAGGCGGCGTTGGCTGAAAGCTGCATATCGTACGGCAGGCGTAGCTCCAGCGTGGCTTCGATGCCGTCCGAAGACTGCTGGCCGATCTGTTGTTGCACCGTCGGGTTGAGCGGATCGGTGCTGAGCAGCTTCTTCTTGACGATGTGGTAGGCCGCCAGGGTCCACTCGCCACGGCCCTCAGGCAGCATCTGCTTGATGCCCACCTCGGTCTGTTTGGCGGTGCTCAGGTCCCAGCTTTGTTGCGCGGCGCTGAGCGTCAGCAGGTTGCTGACGCCCTCGGTGCTGGTGGCGTACTGGCCGTAGACCGAGAGGTCCTGGTTAAGCGCGAACACCAGGCCCGCTCGCCAGTTGTCGCCACTCAGGCTGCGATCCGACCGGGTATCGGTATCCAGATCTTCACGGTCCAGGTGCACCTGGTCACGCCGCACCCCGGTAATCAACGACAACCGCTCGGTAAGCTGCGTACGGTTTTCGGCGAACAACGAGAACTGCTTGGCCTGGTTGGCTTCGCGCGAGCGGTAGGGGTCAGTGCTGATGTAGTCGCCGCCACCCGAACCGGACAGCGGCACGGTATCGGTGTGGGTGTTGCCGAAGTCATGCTTGCGCACGAACCGGATCGAGTTGTAGTCGGCGCCGACCACCGTCTGGCTGTCCAGCCCGAACAGCGAATGCTGCAAGGTAAACGACTGGCGATCGCCGATCTGCTCCTGGACCTGCTTGATGCTGATGAAGTTGCTGCGCTGCACCTGACCACCCGGCAGCCAGGTATAGCTCTCGGCATTGCGCCAGCGGCGCTGAGCCTTGAGGAAGTACAACTGATTGCTGGCGGTGAGGTTGTCGCTGATCACCCAGTCAGTGACCAGCCGCGTGGACTGGTCGTTGTAGTGGACCTCGGCGTTATCGACGTTGTAATTGTGGTCGCGTATCGACTCCTGGTAATGCCCGTTGACCAGAGGTGTACCGAAGTACTGCTGTGGGTCCTGATCACCGTAATCGTGGCTGAGGGTGACGCTGAGGTCGTCATTCGGTTGCCAGTGCAACGCGCCGCTGACGGCGATGCTTTCTGATTCACCGCGGTCGACCCAGCCGTTACTGGCAAGCTTGTTGAGGTTCAGTCGGTATCTCAGCGTATCGGTCAGCGAGCCGCCGCTGTCCAGCGCCACCTGCCGACGATCGTTGGAGCCATAGCCCAAGCGTACATGGTTGCGCACTTCCCCCTCGAAGGGCTTTTTCGGCACCACGTTGATGACCGCGCCCGTGGCACCCTCGCCATAGAGCACCGATGCCGGGCCGCGCAGCACATCGATGCGCTCGACCGACCAGGTGTCCACAGGAAAGGTGACGGTGCCGGCGCCCACGTACAGCCGGGTGCCGTCGTACAGCTGCATGGTGGAACTGTGTCCGGTAAACCCTCGAGCCGAGAGCGCCGTGCCGCCGTTGCCGGGGGTACCGATGAAGGTGATGCCGGGCGAGCGCGTCACTGCATCCTGGACGGTGTTGTTGTTGCGGGCTTGAATCTGCTCGGCGCTGATACTGGTGACGCTCGCAGGCGTTTCCAGGGGTGTGAGGTTCAGGCGCGAACCACTGGTGCTGGGGGTATGCAGATCCGGTTGGGTGTCTTGCCCGAGGGTGCCTGTAATGGCGGTAGCCGGTAACGCCAGCGCCTGGTCAGCTTCGGCGCCGTGCGCCGGGACGGTGATGAAAACACAAGGCACCAGGCTTGCACGCATCAACGTGCCTGGCAGAGAACTGAAAAGCGAGAAACGGGACATGTCTTTCCACTTGCAGCAGGAATGAAAGAATCCCGGAGGGAACAACGCATGGGGAACGCGCAGGCGCGCACGCCCACGGAAACCGGCCTGCGCCCGCCCACCGCGGGTTTGCCAAACTGTGCTTCAGGCCGGTCTCCGGGCTCGCGAGGGTCATGAAGCATTCACCTTCCCATGCCGAGGCACAGTGGTGTGTCGAATACTTCGCTCGCATACCGTTGCGGGGGCAGCGCCGGACTGATCATCGCGAGGATGACGAACCGGCTTCCCGTTTCACCCCATGCACGGCGGCAGGGGGCACCTGAAACAGGCGCGCAGATGACCATCAAAACCGGTTCAGGTCAACTGCCACCTTGAAGTAATGGCTTTGTCTGGAAATGAGCCGTTGGGTTTGCACGCGCCGGGCACTTGCACCATCGGGCCGGATGGAGTGGCTGGCCTGTAACGTGGCGCGCCTGAAACAAGGAGATTCACCGGCTTAGTGCCCAACCCTCGGGCATCATTTGCCGAGCTACAGCGCTACTTTCTCCAATCAAGCGACCAAGGCCGGAAGCTTGCGCGCCAGCAGTTCAGCAGCTGCGGGCCCTAGCCGGGACGGTCCCAGCTTGCGGCGCTGTACCCACTTGCACGCCACGATTTCGTTCTGCGGCACAGGCCGGTCTCGTTCATCGATCTGCAAGGTAAAGATGTGATGGACAATGCGACCGGCACGGACCGTACACAGCTGTACCAGGCGCTGCCGGCGAATACCCGTTTCTTCCTGCAGTTCACGAACGGCAGCACTGAGGGGGCACTCATGCGGCTTGACGCTGCCACCTGGGAAATTCCACCCACGCGATTTACGGCGCACCAACAACAGTCGGCCACTGCGAAAGCAGAGCACTGTTGCACGCGTCCGGAGCTTGCCAGGTGTCGACATCCTCACTCCCTTTTCCATTCTTGAGTGACGGTGGACCGCCTGAAGATCTGGCAAGTTCAAGCCATCCACATTCGCGCTATTGCCTTGGTAACGCCGCCTGCCGCTTGCTCTGAACTTTGCTGCCTCTGCCGGCTTCATTTGCTTAGTCACTCCACATTGGGGCTTGTGCCTCGCAGAGTCCGACGAACACAGCAAACGCCAAGCGATTGCTGGCCTTTGACCGAAGGGGTTCGAACCATGATCGATCAAGCGACAGGCATGAAACCAGGCGAACGCTACTGCGTGGAGAACGTCGAGCGCGCTCATCAGTTCCCTGGGTTTTTTCAGGACGGTAAGTATTACCTCGGCCCCGAGCTGCTCACGGCAGTAGGCTGGCTCGAAGGGACGAAATTCCTCTATGACAGCCTGGATGCGCAGGGTGAACCCGTTTTCCCGGACCGGGTGGCGGGCACCATCGAGGGCATGAAGCTGGTGCTGATCGACGGCACGGCCCTGCAGCTCTCGAAGATACCCGCCAGCGCCACCCTCGCACCTACCGACAACCTCGAGCAGGCCCCAGAACCTGCCCACCCCGCGGCCCCTACCCCCGGAAAGGGCCCGTTGCGCGGCAAGGTCGTGGTCATCACCGGCGCTTCCAGTGGGATAGGCAGGGCCGCGGCGCATGCATTCGCTTGCACCGGTGCGCGGTTGGTGCTCGCTGCACGCGATGAGCAAGCCTTGTTCGATGTGCTGGATGAATGCACCGACTGTGGCACAGACGCCGTGGCGATCGTCACCGACGTTACCCGCAGCGACCAGGTGCAGGCGCTGGCCACACAGGCTGCCGAATTTGGCCACGGACGGATCGATATCTGGGTCAATAACGCCGGCGTTGGCGCGGTGGGCAACTTTGAGCAAACACCGCTGCAAGCACACGAACAGGTCATTCAGACCGACCTGATCGGTTACCTGCGTGGCGCCTACGTGGCCCTGCCCTATTTCAAGGCCCAACGCAGCGGCATTCTCATCAACACCCTGTCACTGGGAAGCTGGATCGCCCAACCCTACGCGGCGGCCTATTCGGCGAGCAAGTTCGGCCTGCGCGGGCTGACCGAGGCGCTGCGCGGCGAATTGACCGAGTTCCCGGGCATCCACGTCTGCGACATTTATCCAGCGGTCATGGACACCCCGGGCTTCAGGGATGGTGGCAATTACACCGGCCATGCGCTCACACCGCCCGGGCCGATCTACGACCCGCAGCAGGTAGCCAAGGCCATGGTGGCCAGCGCTATTTCCCCTCGCGCCCACACCACCGTTGGCACTGCCGCCCGCCTTGCCCACCTGGCGAGCTACCTCGTGCCGCGCCTGGCGCTGGTCACAGGGTGGCTGACACGCAGGGCGTTGAACCGCAGCCCCAGTGCACAGATCACCGCCGGCAACCTGTTCGAGCCAACCAGTGACCGGCGCAGCGTGGAGGGAGGCTGGAAATCCAGCAACGGCAACATGACCCTGTGGGTGGTTGCGGCAGCCGTCGGTGTCATCGCCGGGCTCGCCGCCACCCGCTCGCCACGCAGGCGCCGCTGAGCACACCGCTGAGCATCGAGCAGGAACTTTGCTCGCCATGGCGGGCCCCTATTGAAGGTTTATTGGTAAAGGAGATGAATGATGAATGCACAACTGAGCGGTAAGCGCGTGGCCTTTCTGGTCACTGACGGCTTCGAGCAGGTGGAACTGACCGGCCCCCGTGAGGCTTTGGAAAAGAGCGGCGCGGTAGTCGACATCCTGGGTGAGAAAGAAGGTACGGTCCGAGGCTGGAACCATGACAAGCCCGCCGACGAATTCACCGTGGATACGACTTTCGACAATGCCCAGGTCGATCTTTACGATGCCCTGGTGCTGCCCGGCGGCGTTCAGAACTCCGACACCATTCGCTTGATCCCTGGCGCGCAACAGCTGGTCAAAAGCCATGACGCTGCCGGCAGACTCCTGGCGGTCATCTGCCACGGTGCCTGGTTGCTGATATCGAGTGGGTTGGTCAAAGGCAAGCGGATGACCAGCTACAAGACCTTGCAGGATGATATTCGCAACGCCGGCGGCACGTGGGTAGATGAACAGGTGGTGGTCGATGGCAACCTGATCAGCAGCCGCCAGCCGGACGATATTCCTGCCTTCAATGAGCGATTGATCAAAGCATTGGCAGGCTGAGTTTCGCGTAGCTGCCCAGCGCATGAACAGCAGTGTTTGCTGTTCTGCTCCCGGTCAGTAATAACGGCGCGAGCTGTGGTGTGTTCGGCCTGGTCCACTATCACAAGCCACTGCCTACGCCGGGAGCTCGCGCAAGGGAAATGGCCATGACCGTCGAAGGCATGGCCTTGATTGAATGATTTGGATTGTGCCCGATGGAAGACTGGATCGGTTTATTGGAATGGCCTGCCATGGCTGTGACGGTGGTGGCGGCCTGGTGCATCGGCTCGCGCCGCCCAGGCCGGCGTAAAGTGGGGTTCTGCTGCTTCATCGCCAGCAACCTGCTGTGGTCGATCTGGGGCTTGCATGCCCAGGCATGGGCTTTGATCGTATTGCAGGTCGTGCTCTGCCTCATGAACCTCAGAGGCTGGTGGAAGAACAAAGTAGCGTCAAAGCGATCGCATGGGGTCCATTCTCGGCCGGCTTGATCTGTGGCCATGCCCCAGTGCATCGTCTCACTGGCTTGTTCCCTGTAGCGTACGGCTTGTACATGGGAGTGTGCGATTAGTGGCAGCACTTAGCACGGTTGCTGCCAGCAAGAGCACGCCGCTGGCGACGAATGTGGCTTGGTAGCCGAACCCGTCATACAGCACGCCACCCACGGTAGCCCCCGCAGTGATGGCCAGCTGAATCACTGCGACCATCAAGCCGCCTCCAGCCTCCGCTTGGTGCGGCATCGCTTTGGCCAACCAGGTGAACCATCCCACGGGGGCACAGGTAGAGATCAGCCCCCAGATACCGAGCAAGACAGCGACTGGAACGACCCAACTACCGACCATGATCACGGCGAAAGCGATGGCAGTCATGATCAAGGGTACGCCCAGCAGCACCCGATTCAGGTGTCGACCAACGAGCGCGCCAACGACCATGGTACCGACCAGCCCTGCGGTACCGGTGACCAGAAGCACAAGCGAGAGGGTGGGCACGTCCACACGGGTGACCGTTTCCAGGAAGGGCCGCAGATAGGTGAACAGTGTGAACTGCCCCATGAAGAGGCAAGCCACGGCCGCCATGCCGAGCGCGACCCTGGAGTCTGCCAGCAAACGCAAGGTTGCGGTGGCTGGCGCGGCCTTGCGTTCGCTCGGCATCGCAGGCAGCGTGAAGGCTTGCCACATCAACGCCAGCGCGGCCAAGGGCAAGACACACACGAACGCGCCTCTCCAGCCAATCATGCCCCCCAGGTAGCTTCCAACGGGCGCCGCGATTGCCGTCGCCAAAGCGGTACCGCCCTGCATCAGGGCAATAGCCTTGGGAACCAGCGGTGCGGGTGCGATGCGCATCATCACCGCTGTGGACATCGACCAGTACCCACCAATGGCGACGCCTAACACCGCCCGCCCCACCATCAATGTCAGGTAGTTCGGGGCAAAGGCCACCATCCCCCCGGAAGCTAGCATCAGCGCGGTTGTGGCCAGCAGTACAGGCTTGCGGTCGATACCCTGAGTCAGGGGGGCCAGCATCAGGCTGGTGATCACGGCAAACAAACCGGAGATGGCAATGGCCTGCCCTGCCTGGCCTTCAGTCAGTGACAAATCGGCCGCAATCGGCGTGAGCAAGCTCACTGGCAGGAACTCCGAAGCCACCAGGGCGAACGCACACAGTGACATTGCCAGGACTGCGCTCCAGACCTGACGGCTTGTGTGGTGAAGGTATGTTGCTGAGCTACTCATAACGGACTCGGTCTACCCATTGCAAAGACGCAGGTACCTACGCCCAGCCGAGAGAGGCTGGGCCTGGCAGTGGTGCTGGTTATTTGAGGTGTTCGCTGAAGAATGCCGTCAGCTTGCCAAAGGGGATCAATGCGACGCGGTCATAGAGGTCGACGTGGCCAGCACCCGGCACGATCACCAGTTGCTTGGGTTCGCCGGCAAGGCGATACGCCTCTTCACTGAACTCCCGGGAGTGGGCGTCCTCCCCCGCGATGAACAACATTGGGCGTGGCGAGATTGTCTCGATGTCATTGAACGGGTAGAAGTTCATGAACCTGACATTACTGGTCAGTGTGGGATGTGTCGTCAAAAGCGGCGACAACCCTTTGGGGGTGAACTCGCCCCGAGGCGTGCGGTAAAAGTCGTAGAACTCACGCTCAATGGCGTTGGAATGCTCGGTCAGCTTGTCGACCGTTCCACTGGTGTACAAGGTGTCACCGCCGGCAAACTCGACATCCCGCTGAGCTGCTGCTTGAGCTATGGCCTTCTTGCGCTGCTCGACCGTTACCGCATGCTTGAGGCCGTTGCGATTGGCGCCGCCCATGTCGTACATGCTGACCGTAGCAATGGCTTTCATCCGCGGATCAATCTTCGCCGCACTGATGGCAAAGCTGCCACTGCCGCAGATGCCCAGCACACCGATGCGATTGCGATCGACGAATCCCTGAGCGCCAAGATAGTCAACCGCCGCACTGAAGTCTTCGGCGTAGATATCCGGGGATACCAGGTTGCGCGGACGCCCTCCACTTTCACCCCAGAACGATAGATCGATGGCCAAGGTGACGAAGCCCTGCTCTGCCAGCTTCTGGGCGTACAGATTCGCGCTCTGTTCCTTAACGGCGCCCATCGGATGGCCGACGATGATCGCGGGGTAACGGGTTCCGCGCTCAAGGGTTTGAGGAACGAACAGGTTCCCGACCGTCGTCATCTGAAACTGATTCTTGAAGGAAACCCGTTCGCGTGACACCTGGTCACTCTTGTAGAAATTGTCGGCTTCATGGGACATATCGGCGGCTCCCGCAGTGAATGAGCTGGCCATCAAGGCAAACGCTAGGAACAAAGTCTTCAACGCACGCATGCTTGTCTGCTCGAAATGGAATGGGTGCGAGGGGCCTGCTCGGCTGAGCACGCTGGCCCCTTCGCCAGTAGCCATCTTCGTCGCACGTACCGCTTCATCAATAGAGCAAACGGGTAGTTTTATTGCCTGATTCTCCAGCACCTAGCGACTGGGCATGGACAGAGGAGGCACTGCGCCCGTAATGTTTTTCACACGATGATCGGAAGCTTCCTATGCCTGCCACGCTGCCACCGCCCTCCTCAACGAAACCCATGGCCAAGCTGTGCAAGGTGATCGGCGCGCACGCGCCCACGGCTGGCGATTTCACGACTCAAATCGCAGACCTCAGCGTCTACCGACGTAACGTAACCGCCCCACCGATTACCTGTATCCTCGAGCCGAGTATCGTGCTGGTGGTGCAGGGCGCCAAGGAGATGGTCATCGGTAGCCAGGCCTTCCCCTACGACACATCCCGCTTTCTCGTCACCTCGCTGAACATCCCGGCGAATTCGGCGGTGACCATGGCCAGCGAGCTGGCCCCTTGCCTGGGCCTGGTGTTCAAGCTGGACCTGCGCACACTGGCGGAATTGATCGCACAAGATGGTCGCCTGCCAGTGAGTGGCCAGTCCTTTCACACCAGCGCTGGAGTCGGTGAGTTGGGCCCGAAGTTACTGCAGAGCTTCACCCGCCTGATCGAACTGCTGGAGGAGCCCGACGCCATACCTGTGCTCTGGCCGCTCATTCAGCGGGAAATCCACTACCGGTTGCTGCTGAGTGACCAGGCCCCGCTGCTGCGCCATATCGCTAGCGTGGGCAGCAAGGGGCACCGAATCGCCAAGGCCATCGACTGGATGAAACTGAACTACGCCGCGCCGCTGCGGGTGGAGGAGCTCGCCTCCCAGGTGCAGATGGGGCTCTCGACCTTCCACCAGCATTTCCGTCAGCTGACCGCCATGAGCCCGCTGCAATACCAGAAATGGCTGCGGTTGAACGAGGCGAAACGGCTGATGCTCAACGAGCATCTGGATGCCGCCACCGCGGCCTTCAAGGTCGGCTACGAAAGCCCCTCGCAGTTCAGCCGTGAATACGGGCGCCAGTTCGGCACGCCGCCAAAGCGCGATATTGCAGAACTGCGCCTGAGCGCGGAAAGATCAGCTGCGTCCTCGCCCAGCGTGCCCTGAGCCCTGGGTTGTAGCCATGGTATAGCGGCGTCAGGCCGCGCCCGGTCCGCAGCCATGCAGGAACTCAGCTATAGTCCAGCGCATTGCTCCGCGGCATGGCCCACAGGGGTAACAGCCCCGCCCGCAGATCGCACAATGGTTCGATAATCGCACACCATCCGCTTCCCCCCTCTCTACTTGTGCCCGATCTTGCGGCACGCTTAGCACATGCAGCAAACATGTCCCAAGCGCTGGCTGGCCCCCTGTTCAAAGGGCGCGCCAGGCAGGCCCACAACCCATACTCCAGGAACAACCAGGAGCTCGCTTTGATCAATAAAACATATGAGTCCATCGCCAGCGCGGTGGAAGGAATCACAGACGGGTCGACCATCATGGTCGGTGGTTTTGGCACTGCCGGCATGCCGTCCGAGCTGATCGATGCGCTGATCGATACCGGTACTCGCGACCTGACCATCATCAGCAACAACGCCGGCAATGGCGAGATTGGCCTTGCCGCCCTGCTCAAGGCCGGCAGCGTGCGCAAGGTGGTCTGCTCCTTCCCACGCCAGTCCGACTCCTACGTCTTCGACGAACTGTATCGGGCCGGCAAGATCGAGCTGGAAGTGGTGCCGCAAGGCAACCTGGCCGAACGTATCCGTGCAGCAGGCTCGGGCATCGGTGCATTCTTCTCGCCGACCGGCTACGGCACGCTGCTGTCCGAAGGCAAGGAAACCCGCGAGATCGATGGTCGCCAGTACGTGCTGGAAATGCCGTTGCACGCCGACTTCGCGCTGATCAAGGCGTACAAGGGTGACCGTTGGGGCAACCTGATCTACCGCAAGGCGGCGCGTAACTTCGGCCCGATCATGGCCATGGCGGCCAAGACCGCCATCGCTCAGGTCGACCAGATCGTCGAACTCGGTGAACTGGACCCGGAACACATCATCACCCCGGGCATCTTCGTGCAGCGCGTGGTCGCCGTTACCGGCGCTGCTGCTTCTTCGATCGCCAACGCTGTCTGAGGCCTGCCATGACCATTACCACAAAACTTTCCCGCACCCAGATGGCCCAGCGCGTGGCCGCAGACATCCAGGAAGGCGCGTATGTGAATCTGGGCATTGGCGCGCCAACGCTGGTGGCCAACTACCTGGGCGACAAGGAAGTGTTTCTGCACAGCGAAAACGGCTTGCTGGGCATGGGCCCGAGCCCCGCGCCGGGCGAGGAAGACGATGACCTGATCAACGCCGGCAAGCAGCACGTGACCCTGCTCACCGGTGGTGCGTTCTTCCACCACGCCGACTCCTTCTCGATGATGCGTGGCGGCCACCTGGACATCGCCGTTCTGGGCGCCTTCCAGGTGTCGGTCAAAGGTGACCTGGCCAACTGGCACACCGGCGCTGAGGGTTCGATCCCGGCCGTAGGCGGCGCGATGGACCTGGCTACCGGCGCGCGCCAGGTGTTCGTGATGATGGACCACCTGACCAAGACGGGCGAAAGCAAGATCGTGCCTGAGTGCACGTATCCGCTGACCGGTATCGGCTGCGTCAGCCGCATCTACACCGACCTGGCTGTGCTGGAAGTGACCTCCGACGGCCTGAAAGTGGTAGAGATCTGCGCTGACATCGACTTCGACGAGTTGCAGAAGCTCAGTGGCGTGCCGCTGATCAAGTAAGCTGCTGCCTGTATCCGCCTGGCGGCGAAGGGGCCGAGAAGCCCATTGCCGCCGTGGCGCCGTCGTACTGCGATATACCAGCCCGCCTTTTCAGCCTTCTGCGCCGGCTTGCCGGGCGCGCCTCTTGTCACGCTTGGTGACGCCTGTAACGCCCATTGCCAGCTTTTGTCACAACTGCTCGGAAATCTCGATCAGATTGAGATCCGGGTCGCGCACGTACACGGAACGGATAGGCCCGGTCGCACCGGTTCGCTGAATCGGCCCCTCGATGATCGGCCAACGCTGACGTTCCAGCTGCGCGATGACCGCTTCCAGGCTGACACTGGCGATGAAGCACAGGTCCAATGCGCCTGGAACAGGCAGATGAGCTTTGGGCTCGAACTCATGCCCCCGCACATGTACATTGATCTTCTGATTGCCGTAGCAGAACGCCAAGCGTCCTTGGCCGAAGGTTTCCAGGCGCATGCCGAGCACGCGGCCATAGAAGTCTTTGCATGCATCGACATCGACGGTGGTCAGTACCAGGTGGTCCAGATGGTCAATCACTTCGCGATCTCCGGTTCTGTTGGGGCTTGGTGACGCGCAAGACGTTCCCTGGCAACTTTTGAAGGGCCCGCTCTGCTTAAATTGCTTTCGGAATGAACGTTTTACCCACTTGACCACTCCATGTACCGCATCATCATTGCCAGCCGCGACAAAAACGCAGTGAAGGATCCTGCGCGTGTTCCATGGAGAGGAAGATCATGAGTGTCACCCTGAAATGCCTCAAGTGCGGTGGGCAAGATTTGGTAAAGCCCGGCAGGCTCCACAGAAAATCGATTGTCACCTGCCGGGAGTGTAATGCCATCGCTCAGTACGGGGACCTGGTGGAAGCGGCGGGTCGGCGGTTGCTGGCCGAGCTTCAGCAGCAGTTGGCCGGCTTGAAGGCAGGCTGAGCAGCCTGCACGCGCGCAACCCGCCGACCACGCTTACTCGCCTGGATGTACTTCGACTTGGGTTATCTCAAGCGATTTGGCCTGCTGCAGGATCTCCGTCGGGGAGGCATCTGCAGCTGGCATCACCAGGCTGTTTTCGCCATCCCCGTAATGCAACACAATCAAATGCAACGCGGCTTCATGAAGCGAAAGCCCGTGCTGCTTGAGCTCGAAACGGTGTTCACGCGGTTCGCCCTTGAACAGGTACGTCAGGTTGTACGTGTGCATGCTGACCTCTCTAGTGCTGGATAGGTAAATATCCTGACCAGAGGGTCAGCATATGGTTCGACTCATGTCGACCATCATCCCTCGGTTGTCAGAGCTGAAAACGCTTCATCATCCCGTTCAAGCCGATCGACAAGCTGGCCAGCTCCTGGCTCGCCGTGCTGATCTGGTCCGCGCCCTCAGAGGTCTGCACGGCAAGTTCCCGAATATTCAACAGGTTACGATCGACTTCTCGAGCCACTTGTGCCTGTTCTTCAGTGGCACTGGCCACCACCATATTGCGCTCGTGGATGGTGGTCGCGCCATCGGTGATCTCATCCAGTGCCTGCCCGGCTAACTCAGCCACCTGCAGGGTATGCCCCACCTGCTGGCTGTTGCTGTGCATCGACTCCACCACGCGCGCCGTGCCGCTGCGAATGGCGTTGATCATTTCCTCGATCTCCAGTGTCGAGGTCTGGGTACGCGCTGCCAGCGCGCGGACTTCATCTGCCACCACGGCAAAGCCGCGCCCCGCTTCACCCGCCCTCGCCGCCTCGATCGCGGCGTTGAGCGCCAGCAAGTTGGTCTGCCCGGCAATGGCGCCGATCACGTCGAGTACCTTGCCCACTTCCTGCGACTGCACCGCCAGCGCTTCGATCTGCCGCGACGCCTCATGTACATCCTGGCTCATCTTGCCGATCGAACTGATCGCCTCGCCCACCCGCTGACGACCGCGCCGCGCCGCGTCTTCGGACTGACGGGAGATTTCAGAGGTGCTCACGGTATTACGCGCCACCTCTTCCACCGCCACGCTCATCTGCGTCACGGCAGTCGCCGCTTGCTGGATCTCGTCGTTCTGCCGGTTGAGGTCGCGGGAGGTTTGCTGGGTAATCGCCGACATCTGTTCACTGGCCGCAGCCAGCTGATGGGAGGAATCGCCGATCAGCCGCAGGGCGTCCTTCAGGCTGGCCTGCATCGCCGCCAGGGCATGCATCAACTGGGTCGCCTCGTCGCGGCCAGTGGCATGCACGGTGTGGGAGAGGTCGCCCTGGGCAATGTTCTGTGCCACGTCGATGGCTTCACGCAGCGGGCTGACGATACTGCGGGTCAGCAACCAGGCAAGGCCAATGGTCAGCACCAGCACCAGGCCAAGCACACCGAAGGTCAGGTACAGGGCACTCTGGTACTCAGCGCGGGCGTGGGCGGTGTGCTGTTCGGCGGTGTCGCTGCTGATCTTGACCAGGTTGTCGTATAGCTCACCGATTCGGTTGGAAATGTCCTGCATGGCGCCACTGAGCATCGCCTGCATCTGGGCTACCTGGTTTTGCTCGGACAACGCCTTGTACTGGTCGAGCAGCACACGGTATTCGTCGATCAGGTGCTGCATCTCGGTAAAGGCCGGTTTGCCCGCCGCTGGCAATACTGCACCGTAGCCCTCTACACCCTTGTCGAGCAGGCCTTTGAGCACCTCCAGGCGCGCCAGGGTCGGTGCCAGCTGGGCGGGCTCACGGGCGATGGCCATGCGCATGGTGATGATGCGCAGGCCCAGCATGTGGCTGCGCACTTCGCCCAGGTAGCGGGTGCCGACGTTGGTCACCTGCTCGGTATACACCACCGCTTCGCGCATGCTGGAGATCTTGTTGATGGAAAACAGCCCGAGCACTACGACCAGTGCAGCGATCAGGCTGAAACTCAGGTAAGAGCGAGTAGCGATGTTGAGATGGCGCAGGCGCATGGGGACGTATCCGGATGGCAGTGGGATGTACTACCCATTACGTTCGGCATGTTGATCAGAAGGTTGAGTGCATGAAGGGCGTTAGCGCCCGATAATCGAACATTATCGGTTTGGCGCTCGTGAGCTTCGAGCGCAGCCCGTGCTGCGCTCGATGCAATACTCATTTATAAACAAAGGGATACGCCACAATCCTAATATGTTTTCTCAGAAATGCACCTTGACCAGTACACTCACCGCATTCTGATCCGTCGGAAACCCGTGGCTGTCCTCGATCCCATACTTGTCCGACCAGTAATCCCATTCGAGCCCCGCATACAACCGCTTCGGCGTGTGCCCGAGGGCCTTGCCAACGTCGTATTTGACCTGCGGATTGAAGTGGAAGCTCTTGGCCACGTAATCCGACGTACCCTTGCTGCCCACGTCATTCACGTACCACTCCAGGTAACCATCGAACAGAATGTCCGACCGCCCCAGCGGTAGGGTCATCGCCCAGGTCGGGTTGATCTGCCATTGCCCTGACGCCTTGCCGGTAATCCCGTCGGGCTTGCGGTAATAGGTATTGAACGAAAAGCGATCGAACCCCGGGATAATCAAGTCCACGGCAGGCCCCAGCAGGTACTTGCGATTACGCCCCTCGCCACGCTCGTAGGTGGCGGCGATCAGTACATCCTTGACGATGCCAAAGCGCAGGTTCTGTCCGCTGACCTTACCCAGCGATAACCGCGGAGAGAATTCACCGTAGTAGGTATGGCCGTCATTGCCCGACAACCCGTTGGACCATTTGTTGTCGACGAACAGAAACACATCCCCCCAGCTCCAACCGCTGGCGTGTTCGAAGGTGACGGTCTGCTGGATGTCGTTGCCGGTGCCGTCGACTTTGTAATTGTGGCCGTAGAGGTAGCTCAGGCTATTGTCGTACCACATCAGCGGGCCGGCCTGGGCGCCGGAACTGGCCAGGGCACAGAGGGGCAGGAAGCAGTAGCTAAGGCAGGCAAGAGGGGTGAGTTTCATGGGCATCCCTTGGGTCGAGGTCGGTGAGGTTCACCAGCAAGGGATTCAGCGGACGGACCTCTCCTCTGGCCACGATGCAAACCGTGGCGCCACCCTTGCCGGGTGTGCGGCGTGCTGCCGCCAGAGCAATGTCCCATGCCATCTCTGGCACTGACCGCTTCTACTCGACTGTGCCATAGCAGGGCGCGTGCCAACTGATCGAATACAGTCTAGATCAGTTATTGTGGCCAATTTAGGGGATTACTGAGTACCAGGCCACCCATGGATTGCGCACTCTAATGGCGCCCGGCAGTCCTGCCCTGCACCTTCCCGGATCACTGTCCTGACCTGGCAACACCTACCTGCACCTGAACAGCCCGTTTTTGGCGGTCGCCGCACATTGGCACGCTTCTGGCTTGAGCTGCCTTCGAGTAGAAGCGGTCAGTGCCAGACATGGCATGGGGCATTGCTCTTGCGCCTTGGATAGGGCGTACATCCGAGCGGATGATTTGCACGAGGCCTGCCGGCCCTGGGCAAGTAGAGAAGTGTCAGCCGTGGCTGCTGCATGCTGTGCCCCCCTCCTCTTGCTGCGTTCTCTCTCCGCTCGGTCCTCGCTGGCGTGTTCCCGAACACCTGGCGCATTTCGAATCGAGGTGGAGAACAATCATGAAAAACCGCTTTGCTTTGACTTACCCGCTTCGCTCGCTGCTGGGCGCAGCAGTGTTCAGCAGCGCCTCCCTGGCCATGGCCAACGACAAAGTCGTGTTGCTCACCTCTTGGTACGCCCAGGCAGAACAGGGCGGCTTTTACCAGGCCGTGGCCGATGGCTTGTACGAAAAAGAAGGCCTGGATGTGTCCATCCGCATGGGCGGCCCACAGGTCAACGGCATGCAGTTGCTGGTCAGCAAGCAAGCCGACTTCATCGTCAACTACGACCTGCAGATCCTCAAGAGCGTGGAGCAAGGGCTGCCGGTGGTCGCGGTGGCTGCACCCTTCCAGGGTGACCCGCAGGGCTTGATGACGCACGCCGATGTCAACGGCCTGGACGGCCTGAAAAACAAGCAGGTGCTGGTCTCTACGTCCGGCCAGCAAACCTGGTGGCCCTGGCTCAAGGGCAAGTACCAGCTCGAGGACAACCAGGCACGGCCCTACACCTTCAACCTGCAGCCCTTCCTCGCCGGCGCCGACACCACCCAGCAGGCCTACGCCAGCTCGGAACTGTTCCAGGCCATCAAGGCCGGCCAGAAACCCAACTTCTTCCTGTTCGCCGATGCCGGTTACCCGCCCTACGGCTCCACCGTGGTCACCCGCCAGGACGTCATCGACCAGCATCCCGAGCGGGTCGCCGGTTTTGTCCGCGCCTCGCTCGAAGGCTGGAAACGCTACCTGGCCAACCCCGCGGCGGGCAATGCGCTGATCAAGCGCGACAACCCCAACATGAGCGATGAACTGCTGGCCTGGGGCGTCTCGACGCTCAAGCAATACCAGCTGGTCACCGGGGGCGATGCGGCCAGCCACGGCATTGGCACGATGAATGACGCCCGCTGGCAAGCCACCCGCGACTTCATGGTCCAGGCCGGCCTGCTCGGCGCCGCGGCCCCTTGGCAGAACGCCTACACCACTCGCTTCGTGCAAGGCCTGAATGTGCAGCCCGACACCGTCCAGGCGGCCAGCCGCTGAGCCTTGTAACAACAACCGATACCGTGAGGAAACTGGATCATGCTGGTCACCAAACAACCTGTATTGCGACGCTTCTGGTACGCCCTGCTGCCCATGACGGCGCTGGACGACGGACCAAAACCCTTCACTTTGCTGGGTGAAGCCCTGGTCCTCTGGAAGCGCCCCGACGGCACCCCGGTAGCGATGCGCGACCGGTGCTGCCACCGCACCGCCAAACTATCCAAGGGCTTTGTCAGCGAAGACGGCAATATCGCCTGCGGCTACCACGGCTGGGAGTATGACTGCAGCGGCGCCTGCGTGAAGATCCCGCAGAACCCCACGGGGGCGATACCACCGGGCGCAGCCGTCAAGGCCTACCATTGCCAGGAAAAGTATGGCTATGCCTGGGTCGCGCTGGACGATCCGCTGCAGCCGATCCCCGACTTCCCCGAAGACGGTGCCCCCGGTTACCGGCGTATCTTCCAGTTCTATGAAGAGTGGAAAACCAGCCCACTGCGGGTAATGGAGAACTCGTTCGACAACTCGCATTTTTCCTTCGTGCACAAAGCCAACTTCGGCCTGTTCGACCAGCCGCAACCGGCCAGCTATGACTTTCGCGAAACCGACTACGGCTTTGAAGCCGAGACCCGCGTGCCCATCCGCAACCCTGAAGAAAGCTTCGCCATTACCGGCACCCGTGCGCCGATCACCGAGCGCCACCTGGTCAACCGCTACTACCTGCCGTTTTCCCGCCGCTTTGGCTGCATGTACCCGGACAGCGGCATCCACCACATCATCTACAACTGCGCCACACCGATCGATGACGGCCGGCTGATGCTGGTGCAGTGGCTCTATCGCAATGACAGCGAGACCGACTGCCCGACCCAGGCGCTGATCGACTGGGACGCGGCGATCACCGCCGAAGACCGTGACATCCTTGAGGCCACCGACCCGGACGCCTGCGTCGATACCCGGCGGCGTGTGGAGCTGCACATGCCCTCGGACAAGCCAGGCCTGGTGATCCGCCGGCAACTGCTGGGCCTGCTCGAAGCCCACGGCGAAAGCGAAGTGTTCGCCAGCCACTGACCGCCTGTTCGGCGCCCCGGTGTGCCGGGGCATATGCAACCGCTCATGACCTTTTGGGAGAGCGCCATGTTGATGCAGACCCTATCCGAAACCCGCGCCCAGCTGCAGGCGCCACCCAACGCCGACGCCTTGGGTGGCGATACGCCGCTGTTCGCCAACCAGGTCGAGAAGACCTACAGCAACGGCACCGTCGCCCTGCACCGCGTCAAGCTGGCGATCCAGCGCGGCGAGTTCGTGTCGTTGCTGGGCCCGTCAGGCTGCGGCAAAAGCACCTTGTTGAAAATGTTCGCCGGCCTTGAACAACCCTCGGCAGGCCACGTGCGCTGGTGGGGCAAGGATGCCCCAGGCAGCGAGCCATTGGGCACCGGTGCGGGGCGTAGCCTGGCGATGGTGTTCCAGGAGGCGACCTTGATGCCCTGGGCCAAGGTGCAGGACAACGTACGCCTGCCGCTTGACCTCGCCCGCATGCCCAAAGCCCACAGCCAGCCCAAGGTACAGGCGGCGCTGGAGCTGGTTGGCCTGGGCGCGTTCGGCCAGGCCTACCCCCGCGAGTTGTCGGGCGGCATGCAGATGCGCACATCGATCGCCCGGGCGTTGGCCACCGAACCCAACCTGCTGTTGATGGACGAGCCGTTCGGCGCCCTGGACGAGTTCACCCGTAACAAGCTCGACAGCGACCTGCGCCAGCTCTGGGGCCAGCGCGACCTGACCGTGGTGTTCGTCACCCACAGCATCTTCGAGGCGGTGTACCTGTCATCGCGGGTGGTGGTGATGGGTGCCCGGCCCGGGCGGGTGATCGCCGATGTGCCCATCGACGGCCCGCTGCAGCGGGATGAGGCCTACCGCACCTCCCCCGCCTTCATCGCGCAGTGCGCCCACCTGTCCCGGCTGCTGGCCCAGGCCAACGGCGAGCCTGCTTGAGCGCATAACTTCAGAGCACAACTTGAGAGCCCTGACATGAGTCGACACTCTACTCCCTGGCTACACAACCCCACGGTGCTGCGCATCGCTTCGCCGCTGCTGGTCGGCGCTGTGCTGCTGGGCCTCTGGCAGCTGGCATGCATTGCCTGGCAAGTACCGGTCTACCTGGTGCCATCACCCGCCGACATCGGCCGCACGCTGATCAGCGACGGGCCCATGCTGCTCGCTGCGCTGTGGATGACCCTGAAGATCACCTTCCTCTCGTTCGCCCTCGCAGTGGTCATCGGCACCCTGGCCGCGTTCGTGTTCGTACAGAGCCGGCTGGTGGAAGCCAGCCTGTTCCCCTACGCGATATTGCTGCAGGTGACGCCAGTGGTGGCGATTGCACCGCTGATCATCATCTGGTGCAGCGACACCACCCTGGCGCTGGTGATCTGCGCCACCCTGGTGGCGGTATTTCCGATCATCGCCAACACTGTGCTGGGCCTGCGCAGCGTCAACCCGGGGCTGCTCAACCTGTTCCGCCTCAATCGCGCAAGCCGCTGGCAGGTGCTGCTGCGCCTGCGTATTCCCAGTGCCCTGCCGTGCTTCTTCGCCGGCCTGCGCATTGCCAGTGGCCTGGCATTGATCGGCGCGGTGGTGGCCGAATTCGTGGCCGGCACCGGGGGCACCGGCGCCGGGCTGGCGTACCAGATCCTGCAAGCGGGCTTTCAGCTCAATATTCCGCGGCTGTTCGCCGCCCTGGTGCTGATCGCCCTGACCGGCGTCGCATTGTTCAGCCTGATGGCCCTGCTGGCACGTTTGAGCCTGCGCCACTGGCACGAAAGTGAATTGGGTTAAGCCCTTGGAGCCCCTCATGAACCCTACCGACAGCTGGCTGATCCGCAACGCCAGCGCCATCCTCACCGGCCTGCCCGGCGCAGCCGCCCGCCACGCCGGGCCGGACATCCGTATCAGCCAAGGGCGCATCGCCGCCCTTGGCGCTTTGCAACCGCTGGCGGCAGAGCAAGTGCTCGACGCCACCGACTGCGTGGTTTACCCAGGTTGGGTGAATACCCATCATCATCTGTTCCAATCACTGCTCAAAGGGATCCCGGCTGGCATCGATCACAGCCTGGGGTCGTGGTTGGCCGCGGTGCCCTATCGCTACCGCGGCCTGTTCGATGAGCACAGCTTCCGCCTGGCCGCGCGTATCGGCCTGGTCGAGCTTGCCCGCTCCGGCTGCAGCACGGTCGCTGATCATCATTACCTGTACCTGCCAGGCATGGCCTTTGATAGCGCGCAGATTCTGTTCGAGGAGGCAGAGCGGCTAGGCCTGCGTTTCGTGCTGTGCCGAGGCGGCGCAACCCAGGTGCGCCAGGCCGAAGGCACCGCCAGTGCCGGCCCGGAAACCCTAGAACAGTACCTTGATGACGTCGGACGGCTGGTGCGCACCTACCACGACCCTGCCCCCGACGCCTGGCGCCGGGTGGTGATGGCGCCCACCAGCCCGCCTTACTCGATGCCGCCAGAGCACCTGCGCGAAACCGCCCGCGCTGCACGCCAGCTGGGCATCCGCCTGCACAGCCACCTGAGCGAAACGGTGGAGTACCAGAACGAGGTGCAGCGCCGCTACAACCTGTCTCCGGTGGCGTTTTGCGCAGAGCACGAGTGGCTCGGCGCTGACGTGTGGTTCGCTCATCTGGTCAAGCTCAGCCGCGAGGAAATCCGCCTGCTGGGCGCTACCGGTACCGGCATTGCCCACTGCCCGCAAAGCAACGGGCGTTTGGGCAGCGGCATCGCCGATATCCTGGCGATGGAAGCGGCCGGCATGCCGATCTCGATTGGTGTCGACGGCGCAGCCTCCAACGAAGCCTGCGACATGATCAGCGAAACCCACGCCGCCTGGCTGATGCAACGGGCCAAGGCCGGTGAGCGGGCGTTGCCCGACTATGCAGGCGGCGAGCTGGAAGGCGGCGCCCATGCCGCCAGCGTGGAAGACGTGGTGCGTTGGGGCACCGCCGGTGGGGCTCAGGTGCTGGGGCTGAACGCCCTTGGCACGCTGCAGGTTGGCATGGCCGCGGACCTGGCAGTCTACCGCCTGGACCAGCCGCGGTACTTCGGCTTGCATGACCCGGGCATTGCGCCCGTGGTGGGGGGTGGCCGTCCGACCTTGCGGGCCTTGTTGGTAGGTGGGCGCCTGAGCGTGGACAACGACACGATCCCTGGCCTGGACCTCGCCGAACTCGGTAGCCAGGCCCGTGAGGCCGTGCTGCGCCTGCAGCGCGCTGCGGGGGTACGCGCATGAGCTGGACCTCATTGCAAGTACGCGCCTTGCGCCTGGAAGCTGACGACGTGCTGGGTGTCGAGCTCGGCACGCCGGGCGGCGCACCGCTGCCGCTGAGCTGGGCGGCCGGCGCCCATGTCGACCTGCGCCTGGGCAACGGCATGGTCCGCCAGTATTCGGTGGTCAGCCTGCCCGAAGAGGGCCATCTGTACCTAGGTATCAAGCGTGAGCCTGCCTCACGCGGCGGTTCACAGTGGCTGCACGAGCACCTGCGCCTGGGTGCACGGATCGAGGTCGGCACCCCGCGCAACCAGTTTGCCCTGCAACCGGGGACAGGTTCAGTGGTATTGCTGGCGGCCGGCATCGGCATCACGCCTCTGCTACCGATGTACCGCCAATGCCTGGCACAAGGGCGCGCGGTGCGCCTGCTGTATTTCACCCGTGATGCGCACCCGCTGCCGCTGGTCCAGCGCCAGGGCCTGCCCATCGAAGTATTCAGCGGCTTGCGCGCTGCGCAGATCAAGCAAGCCTTGAGCGAGCTGTTGCCCGTTTGGCAGCCCCACGCCAGCGTGTATTGCTGCGGGCCCGCAGGGTTCATGGACAGTGTGGAGCACGCCGCTCTCAACCAGGGCTGGCCAGCATCGGCCCTGTACCGCGAGCACTTCAAGCCCGGCGAGCCCACAGCCGTAACCCATTCCAGCTGCACACTGGTGTTGCAGCGGAGCGGGCATGAGGTGCAGGTACAAACGGGCGAGAGCCTGTTGCAAGCCGCTGCGCGGGTCGGGGTGGACCTGCCCATCTCGTGCGGCATGGGCATTTGCGGCGCGTGCATGTGCCGGGTCATCGAGGGCACGCCAGAGCACCGTGACGAGTGCCTGACCGAAGCTCAACGCAGCAGAGGGGAATGGATCACGCCGTGTGTCTCAGGGGCGCGCTCTTCGCGCCTGGTGCTCGACGCCTGAAAGAGGCACGCGCTAAGGGCGTCGAAGCACGCGCTGAATCGCTGAAACCACCTGCAGCGTAGCGTCTTCGATTGTCCCTTCATTGCGGCACATCAGCCAGCCGTTGTCTGCAACGGCTCGCTCGAAAGCATGGGTACAGGCCACATGCTCTTCGAACCTGTGCATCACCGTGCTGCTCAACCCGCGCGTGCGTGCCGTCGCCCTCGCCCATGAAATAGCCGGGGCGGTGACCACCCCCACATGCAGGTCGGGTATGCGCACATCACAAGCGGTGTTCAGGCGCAGAATCCCAGGGAACGGGATCAGCCGGCGAAATGCAGCGTCCGAAGGGTACCAGCGGTCGATCAGTATGATGCTGTCCGGCGGCTGTCTGGCCAGCACGTGCCGGGATATCCACGCACGGCTCTGGGCAAAGCGCTCACAGATCGCCAGCTCAAGGTCCGGGCTGGGGTTTCTGACGAACTGGTTGACCAGTGCCATGGTTTCAGCCCTGTAGGGGTCGCTCTTTCGCTCGCAGATGCGGATGACTTTCAGCCCGTCAGCCCGCAGTGCCTGGGTGACGGACTCCAACAATGTGGTTTTGCCGGTGCCCTTGGGCCCGTCCATGGAGACGAACAGCGAACGGCTCATGAAGCGGGGCTTGCGGTGGGCATAGGGTGCAACGGCATCTTGATTCCTTGGCGAAGGCAGAGATGAGCATTCTACAGCGTGGTGACGTCCCTGCGCCGCTTGATGAAGCCGATTCCTGCACGCCACGGAGGGTTGCCTGAAGCCGGCTATGCTGGAAACAATTCGCAGGCAGGCGCCGGAGAGTGAAGCATGGGGATCAAGCGTTGGTCTGGGCGGGTGGCTTGGCTGATTCTGGGGTTGTACATGATGGTCTCGCCCCTCGTTAACGCCGACGGCGAGCAGCCCGCCACAGGTGTCGAGGGCGTCATTGCCGAGCCAGCCGCGCTCACGGTGATCAACCGCACGGTTTTCGTCTTTCGTTCTACCTTGCTGGGCGAAACCCCCAAGGCGCGCGCCCAGCGCGCAAAGAGCCTGATCGAAGAAACCCTGCAGGAAGACAACGACCTGCAAGTCAGGACCGACCCTATCCTGAACAGTTATCTGGTGTTGCTGGGGGGCCGTCGCGCCTTCATCGTTACACCGCTCGATGCCGCAGCCGACGCCATCACGCCAAACGAGGCTGCCGAACGTGCTGCCGAAAACCTGCGCCTGGTGGTCGAGGAAACCCGCCAGGCACGCAGCCTGAAGTTCCTGTTGACGGCGGTGGGCTACTCGGCGGCCGCCACCTTGGTGTTCGTCCTGCTGCTCAAGGCTGCAGGTTTGGGTCGCAGCAAGCTGCTGGGCCTGTTGCCCCGCCTGATGGGCAAACACTCCGAGCGCTTCAAGGTCGGGCACACGCCGCTGTTCGATCTGCAGAACCTCTACTACCTGATCGACCGCTCACTGTGGCTGTTGTACTGGTTGATCGTGCTGCTGCTCTGTTACCAGTGGCTGGGGTTCGTGCTGTCGCAGTTCCCCTACACCCGCTCCTGGGGCGAAAGCCTGAATATCCACTTGATGGAGCTGTTCAGGTACCTGGTCAGCGGCATTCTGCGTGCCATGCCGGGCCTTGCCGTGGCCATCTCGATCTTCTTCATCGCCCGTGGCATCAGCGCCTTTTCCAAACGTGTGCTGCGGCGCATGGCCCGCCCAGGCACATTGACCTGGCTCACCGCCGAAACCCTGCAACCCACCATGCGCCTGACCTCGCTGGCCATCTGGCTGTTCGCGCTGGTGATGGCTTACCCGTATCTGCCAGGTTCAGGCACCGATGCCTTCAAAGGGCTGTCGGTGTTGATCGGTTTGATGATTTCACTGGGGGCGACCAGCGTCATCGGCCAGGGCGCAGCCGGTTTGATCCTGACCTACACCCGTACCCTTCGGGCCGGCGAGTTCGTCCGGGTGGGCGAATACGAAGGCACAGTGACCGAAGTGGGGATGTTCACCACGACGATCAGAACCGGGCTCGGCGAAGTCCTGACGCTGCCCAACTCCATGATTACAGGGGCGGTGACCAAGAACTACTCGCGTATCGTGCAAGGGCAAGGCTATGTCGTGGACACGGTTGTGACCATCGGCTACGACACGCCTTGGCGACAGGTGGAGGCCATGTTGCTGGAAGCGGCACGGCGCACCGACGGCGTACTCCAGGACCCCAGACCACAGGTGTTCCAGACGGCTCTCTCGGATTTCTACCCCGAATACCGCCTGGTCGCGCAGGCCGTTCCCGCTGAGCCCAGGCCGCGCGCGCTGCTGCTGAGCCTGTTGCACGCCAACATTCAGGACGTGTTCAACGAATATGGGGTGCAGATCATGTCCCCGCACTACCTGGGTGACCCCGAGCAGGCCAAATGGGTACCCAAAGAGCAGTGGCATACCGCCCCGGCCAGTCCCCACTCCCCTGAACAAGGCCCGGTCAGCTGAGCATCAGGGCAATGCTTACCGGCCCGCAGGCCGCCACCGGTGCTATCGGGCAAAGTTAGCGATAAGGCCGGCTGAATGCGCTGGCCCACGGGTTTACAGTTTGTTCGCACAACATTTGCCTAATACAGCAGCGCTTCTATATTCACAAAGGCCTGCCCTCAGTTGACCAGAGCGTCATGATGCCCCCGACAGAGCAATTGATCATCTGCGAGCACTGCGACTGCGTGTACGAGAAAGCACTGCTCGCCAAGCATCAGAAGACCTTGTGCGCCCGCTGTGGCGGTGTGCTGCAGCGGCACAATGGCCTGACGGTGGAGCAACGCCTGGCGCTCACGCTCACGGCCGCGGTGCTGTGGTTGTTCGCCAACTTCTATCCGGTGATGAGCATCAGCCTGAAGGGCCTGAAGAACAGCGCCACGTTGTGGGATTCGGTATTGGCACTGAGCCAGGGGCCGATCACGTTCATGGCCATGGTCGCGGCCATCTCGATCATCATCGCCCCGGCATTCCAACTGCTTCTGCTCATCTGGGTCCTGGGTTACGCCCTTGCCGCCCGCCGCTCACCAGCATTCAAGCTGTGCATGCGCTGGCTGGAGACACTGCGCCCCTGGAGCATGCTGGAAGTGTGCCTGCTCGGCGCGATGGTGGCGGTGTTCAAGCTCGCCGGGATGCTCGATGTGCTGCCGGGCATCGGCCTGCTCGCACTGGCCGCCCTGAGCCTGCTGATGATCCGCATTGCCGGCCGGGACATCCGCGACCTGTGGGATATGCCATGAACAGGCCGCCAACCGCCAGCGAACTCAACCTGTGCCTGTGCCACAGTTGTGGGCTCGCCTGCGACATGCGCGACGAACCGCATCGGTGCCCCCGTTGCGACGCCCCCTTGCATCGGCGCAAGACCAATTCCCTGGGCCGTACCTGGGCCTACCTTCTCGCGGCGCTTGCCTTCTACATACCGGCCAACGTGCTGCCGGTGATGAACACCACCATGCTCGGCAGCGGTGCCGACAGCACCATCATGAGCGGCGTGATCGAGTTCTGGGAGCACGGCGCCTGGGATATCGCGCTGATCATCTTCATTGCCAGCATCGCCGTACCAGGCGTGAAGTTCATGGCATTGTCGATGTTGTTGATCACTGTCCAGCGTGGCAGCCATTGGGCGCAACAGCAGCGCTCCAAGCTCTACCGGTTCGTTGAGCTGATCGGCTATTGGTCGATGCTCGATGTGCTGGTCGTTGCCCTGGTTGCGGCGCTGGTGAAGTTCCAGGCGCTGGGCGATATCGAGCCGCGCCCCGGCATTCTGTTCTTTGGCCTGGTGGTGGTGTTCACCATGCTTTCTGCGATGAGTTTCGACCCCCGTCTGATCTGGGACACGCCACCTGACAAGGAGCTCATGGATGAACCCATCCAGCAATGACAGCCCAGCCGTGCCGGGCAAGGCACCGGTCAAGACCCGTCGGTTCAGCTTTTCACTGGTGTGGATCGTGCCGATCGTGGCAGTGCTTGTGGGCCTCTCGCTGGTGGTGCACAACCTCATGCAGGAAGGCCCGACCATTACCCTCACCTTCAAGACCGGTGCCGGGCTTGCAGCCAACAAGACCGAAGTGCGCTATCGCAACGTCGTGATCGGCCACGTGACCGAGGTCGCACTCAGCAACGACCAGAAGAACGTCAACGCCACCGTCAAACTCGACAAGCAGGCAGAAGGCTTCACCCGTGAGGACTCGAAATTCTGGGTGGTCCGCCCACGGATCGGTGCCGGCGGCGTGTCGGGCATAGACACCCTGCTCTCGGGCGATTACATCGGCGCCGACATCGGCCAGTCCAACACCCGCGTCAAACATTTCACCGGCCTCGAAAACCCACCCGCCATCACCTACGGCGAGCCCGGCAAGCATTTCACCCTGCACACCCAGGACCTGGGCTCGCTGGACATCGGCTCCCCGGTGTATTTCCGCAAGATCCCGGTCGGCCAGGTGGTCGCCTACGCCCTGGACAAGGATGGCAGAGGGGTTGATGTAGAGATCTTCGTCCACGCGCCCAACGATGCCTTCGTGACCGCCAACACCCGCTTCTGGAACGCCAGTGGCATTGACATAGACGTCGGCGCCAATGGCTTCGCGCTAAAGACCGAATCGCTGTCTTCCATTCTGGTCGGGGGCATCGCCTTCCGTGCACCGGACTACAACCCCAATGACAGCGCCGCCAGCGAAGACCAGCGCTTCGAGCTGTTCGCCGACCAGGCCAGCGCGCTGGCACCGCCCGCCGGCAAGGCGCAGTACCTGGCACTGCGCTTCGACCAGGCCATGCGCGGCCTGAAAGTCGACGCTCCGGTAGAGTTTCTGGGCGTGGAGATTGGCCGCGTGGTCTCGGTGAACCTTGACTTCGATGAGAAGCAGCGCAGCTTCCCGGTCAACGTCGGCATCGTGATCTACCCCCAGCGCTTGGGGCGCGCGCACGAGAAGATGCTCAAGGCCCTGCAGCACGATCCTAATGACGAAGCGTCCGCCGCCAAACTGATGGGGACGTTCATCGACAACGGCCTGCGAGCCCAGGCACGCAGTGGCAACCTGCTCACGGGCCAGCTGTACATCGCCCTGGATTTCTTCCCCAAAGCGCCGAAGGTGGCATTCGACCCTACTGCCCGACCGGTGATGATCCCGACCATTCCTGGCAGCCTGGAGCTGCTGCAAGAGCAGTTGCAGACCATGGTAGACAAGGTCAACCGGCTGCCGCTGGAACGTATTGCCAGCAACCTGGACGCCAACCTGGTCGAGCTGCGCAAGAGCCTGAAACAGTTCAACGCCAAGACCTTGCCGGGCGTACAAGGCACTTTGGCCGAAGTCAGCAGCACGCTGAAATCTGCCAACGCGACGCTGGCAGACGATTCGCCACAGCGGGAACAACTGACGCAGACCCTGGACGAGCTCAGTCGTATGTCGCGCTCGCTGCGCGAGCTCGCCGATTACCTGGGCCGTAACCCTGAGTCCCTGCTGCGTGGCCGCCCGGACAACGCCGCGCCGATGGACCTGCAAGGGCCGCCACGCAATTGACCACAGGAGTGTTGAG
The DNA here is from genome assembly GCF_044748705.1 of Pseudomonas sp. NPDC089758. NCBI lineage: Bacteria > Pseudomonadati > Pseudomonadota > Gammaproteobacteria > Pseudomonadales > Pseudomonadaceae > Pseudomonas > Pseudomonas sp. NPDC089758. The sequence goes on along the minus strand of NZ_JBIVGN010000014.1, from coordinate 60,305 downwards.
CATGACCCCGTTGCCAAGGATTACCCTGCTGGTCGCGCTGATGACATTGGGCGCCTGCCGCAGTGACCCTATCCAGTTCCATACCCTCACGCCGGCGATGCCCGCGCCGTCCTCCCACGCCGCCACGGACGAAATCCTGCTTGAAAGTGTCAGCGTGCCGCCCCAGGTCGACCGGCCCCAACTGGTGATCCGTCAAGGTAATAGCAGCCTGGCCATCCTCGAGACGCAGTGGTGGGGCGCCACCCTGGTGGATGAGCTGCGCAGCGCCTTGATCGACCAATTGAGCAACACCCGCCCTGCGCGCAAGCTGTCACTGCGGGTGGATGTGCAACGGTTCGATTCGGTGCCCGGGCAGTATGCCCTGCTGGACGCACGCTGGCGCTTGCGAGCACGCGGCGCCGATGCCCAGCTGACTTGCCGCAGCACCTTGCAGACGGCGGCCGGCAATAGCATCGATGACGTTGTGATCGCCCAGCAAGCCAACGTCAAGCGCCTGGTGGCACTGATCAGTCAAGCGGCTTCGTCGACGAACAGCACTTGCCCTGTCGAGCGCTGATCACCGCCGTTGCACAAGTGCTGCACGCGCTGAACCGTGAGGTGCAACAGCAGCGTCCAGCCGTTATCGGCTTGAATGTCCAAGCAGCGTATTGACGTTCAGCGACAGCGCTTCGAGTGCAAACGGCTTTGTCAGCACTGCCGTGTGCGCTTCCATCGGGGCCTGGTCCAGTACATGCGGCTGCGCATACCCGGTCATGAACAGCACCGGCAGCCCAGGCCTGCAAAGGCGGCCCGTCTGCGCCATCTGCCGGCCGTCGATGCCACCTGGCAAGCCTATGTCCGTCACCAACAGGTCGATACGCGTATCCGAGCGCAGCAGTTGCAAGCCCGCCAGGCTGTCAGCCGCTTCAATCACGACATAACCACAGCTGCCCAGGGCTTCGCTGACGAACATCCGCACCGAAGGCTCATCGTCGACCACCAGTACCGTGGCTCCGGATAGCACCGGCGGCGCCTTGACTGGCGTTCGCACAGACGCATCCTGGCCTGCACGGGCGGCTTGGCTGGGTAACTGCAGGTACACGCGGGTGCCTGCGCCCTCCTGCGATTCGATCTTCACCTGGCCCCCTGACTGTTTGGCGAACCCATAGATCATCGACAAGCCCAGCCCGGTGCCCGCACCGACCGGCTTTGTCGTGAAAAAGGGCTCGAATGCGCGGCTGAGTGTTTCGGCATTCATACCGATGCCATTGTCAGCCACGCAAACTGTCAGATACGTTCCGGGGGACAGCTCCGGATCGAGGTCCGGCCCTGGCTGCAGCACTTGGTCGAATGTACTGATGGATATCTCACCGCCGCCGGCGTCACGGCTATTGATACAGAGATTGAGCAACGCATTTTCGACTTGCGCCGGGTCGACCAGGCACGTGCTGGCCTGCGCATTGAGCAGCACCCGCAGGTTGATCGAGGGGCCGACCGTTCGACGAATCAGCTCTTCCATATCGCTGATCAAGGCATTCACGTCGGTATGCTCAGGCAGCAACGTCTGGCGGCGCGAGAATGCCAGTAGGCGGTGTGTCAGTGAGGCAGCACGCTGGGCAGCCCCCTGCGCTACCGACAAGTAACGCTCCACGTCCGCGACCCGCCCCTGGTTCAAACGCAGCTTGATCAGGTCCAGGCTGCCAGTGATGCCTGCCAGCAGGTTGTTGAAGTCGTGGGCAATCCCCCCGGTCAGTTGGCCGACCGCTTCCATCTTCTGCGACTGACGCAGCGCCGCCTGGGCCGCTTCGCGCTCGGCCACGGCTTCCTCGATGCGTGCTTCCAGCGTACGGTTGAGCTCACGCAACTTGGATTCAGCATTTTTGCGGGCGGTTACATCGATGGAGGACCCGATCAGGCCCATGACTTCGCCGGTGTCGCTCAGTAGCGGGGCCTTGATGGACAGCCAGTAGGTCGCCGAGCCATCGGGCATATCGACCCGCTCCTCGATCTGCTCGGCCACACCGCCGTGCATGATGCGCTGATCTGTCTCCATCACCTGGCGAGCCTGGGCTTTGTCCTCCAGGAACTCGACATCGGTCTTGCCCAGGTAGAACTCCGGCGGCTTGCCGATCAGTTGCGTGGCACCATGGTTGGCCACCAGCATGCGCCCTGCCAGGTCCTTGGCATAGACAACCCCGGGCACCGCTGCCGTGAATGTTCGCAAAAGGGCCGACATCCTGTCGCGCTCAGCCTCTGCCGAGCGCCGCGACTCGATATCCATGAGTATGCCAGGGAAGCGCACAGCCACACCTTGCAGGTCGTGCTGTGCGCGGCCATTGGCCTCGACCCATCTGTAGCCGCCATCGTCGTGACGTACCCGGTACTCGCACCTGAATGCCCCACCACGGTCCATCGCTTGCTGGATGTCTGCCCAGACTCGCTCACGGTCGTGCGGGTGAATGGAGGCGAACGCTTCTTCGATCGGTATGCCCGCCATGCACCTGTCTGCCGGCAGCCCAAAGGATCGGGAGAAGCGCTCATCGGCTGTGACCTGGTTGTTGGGGATATCCCATAACCAGGTGCCGATGATCGCACCTGCATCGAGCGCCAGCTGCAATCGCTCTGCAGTATTGGTTGGAAACGCATGTTCCTGGTTCTGCGCTGCAGACGCGCCAGTAGGGCTGTAAATGCCAGGACTTTCGCGATCCATAACCTGTCTCTCAGTGGCAACCGTCGGCCATGGTCGCACACCTGCGCCAAGCGCCGGAAGGCTCCACCATGCTCAAGCTCAAGATTAAGCTGCGCTTAAGTCTGGCACCTTAACCTGTCCCCAGCAAAGGCGCTTTCGCCCGTCTTCAAAGGGCTTACAAGGAGTTGTGCCATGACCCACGCACTGGATATGAAATGGAAATGCCTGGCCAGGACGGTCACATACGTCGGGTGGTCGCTGCTGTGGCTACTGCTGTGGGACGTGGCCGTTACCCTCGATGCCATGCTGGTCACAGGCTACGGGTTCGAGCTCCCGCTGATGCCCCTGACGCTGTTGTGCTCCGCGCTGGTGGTGCTCATCAGCTTTCGCAACTCCAGTGCGTACAATCGCTGGTGGGAGGCCAGGACGCTGTGGGGCTCGATGGTCAACAGCTCGCGCAGCCTGGGCCGGCAGGTGCTTACCCTCATCGAAGACACCCAGGGCCTGAACCCGGTCAAAGCCCAGCTCATGCGCCGACACGTGGCTTACCTGCATGCCCTGCGCATGCACCTGGGCGGCGGCAGAAACCCCGAAGCGCTGGGCGCTTTGCTCACTGAAAGTGAACGGGCCCGCCTGGCCGGGTCCAGCAACTTGCCCAACGACATTCTCAGCGGTTCGGCAGAACTGATCACGCACGAGTTCAACGAAGGCCGCCTGGACAGCATCCGGCTGGCGCGCATCGAGTCGACACTGGTAGACCTGTCGAACTGGCAAGGCGGCATGGAGCGTATCGCCAATACACCGCTGCCCTACCCTTATGTGTATTTCCCCAGGCTGTTTGGCACGCTGTTCTGCATCATCATGCCGCTGAGCCTGGTTCCAACCTTAGGCTGGTTCACGCCGGTCGTATCGACGGTCGTGGGCTGCATGCTGCTGGCCATGGAACGGATCGGCACGGACCTTCAGGCGCCGTTCGGCAACAGCCAGCACCGCATTCGTACCGAAGACTTTTGCCGCAATATCGAAAGCAATCTCAAGTCGATGTTCAACTCGCCGGAACGCGGGGTGCTGTCGCTGTGTCACGAGCCAGCCCCGGCGCTGCAGAGGCTTTGAGCCGCGCCGACCGAAACAGGCGCGGCGCGGCTGATTTTCACCGTAAAAGTGAAAGTCTTATCCGATTGCCCCTGTTTTTGACTCAACTCAATCCCGATAGCCTGAGCAGCACTCCTTCCCCTAACGAGGTCATGGCAATGAAGGCCATTGTTTTCACCCAACCCGGTTTGCCGATTCAGGACCCACAATCGCTGTACGAGGCCGATCTGCCCAAGCCCACCCCAGGTGCCCGCGACCTGCTGGTCGAGGTCAAGGCCATTGCGGTCAACCCGGTGGACACCAAGGTAAGGGCCTCGCGCAGCGCCGACCAACCCCAGGTGCTGGGCTGGGATGCGGTCGGTATCGTGCGCGAGGTCGGCAACGCGGTGACACTGTTCCAGCCCGGTGACGAGGTGTTCTATGCCGGTGCCATCGACCGCCCTGGCAGCTACAGCGAGTACCACCTGGTGGATGAACGCATCGTCGGGCGTAAACCCCGCAGCCTGGACGATGCCAGTGCCGCAGCCTTGCCGCTGACGTCCATCACCGCCTGGGAACTGCTGTTCGACCGCCTGGGCGTTGAGCAGCACGGTGGCAAGGGGCAAAGCCTGCTGATCATTGGCGCCGGTGGCGGCGTTGGGTCGATCCTGGTGCAGCTGGCCAGGCAGCTCACGCAACTGACCGTGATCGGCACGGCATCGCGCCCACAAACCCAGCAATGGGTCAGCGAACTGGGTGCCCACCATGTGATCGATCACACCGTTTCGATTCCCCAGCAACTGGCAGAACACGCCCTGGAGCCCGTCGATTACGTGATCAGCCTTACGCACACCGACACTTACCTGGCGCAACTGGTGGAAGTGCTTCGGCCGCAAGGCAAGCTTGCGCTGATCGATGACCCCGCCCAACTGGACGTCGTGCCGCTCAAACGCAAGTCATTGTCGCTGCACTGGGAGCTGATGTTCACCCGTTCGCTGTACACGACCGAAGACATGATCAAACAGCATCAGTTGCTCGAGCGCGTGTCGGCCCTGGTCGACGAGGGTGTGCTCAAGACCACCGTGGGCGAGCACTACGGCGCCATCAACGCTGACAACCTGCGGCGCGCCCATGCCCTGCTCGAAAGCGGCAAAGCCCGCGGCAAGATCGTGCTGGAAGGCTTCTGAAGCAGAGGTTAATGGCAACAGTGCAGTACCCCAGGGGGATTAGGTAAACCGACCACTGCCCGCTGCTGGCCTATCCTGTGCTCAGGGGCCAGTGGCAGGTCGCGCCACGCCGTCGAACATGGTCACGGTACTGCAATGTCCGATCAACACTCACCTTGGCACGGCCTGGCGAAATTCTGCCAAGGCATACGTTCGGAGTTCGTCACCCCACAGCGGCTGCCCCAGCGCCTGGTCGACGAGGCGGAAACCCTGCTTTCAGTGCTGTTGGCCATTGCCATGGCGCACTACCTGGGCGTTGCCAATGTCGGCTGGGCAGCGTTCAGTGGGTACATGGTCATGCGCTCCAGCCTGCACGACACTGTCTATCGGGGCGGGCTGAGAATCATCGGCACCGCGGCCGGCGCCATGGCCGCTGCCGTACTCGCGACGCGCACGGGGCTGCCCGGGCACTGGCTTGGCCTGGTCATCGGCCTGGTCGGTGCTGCCACGTTGCTGTGTGCCATCCGCTATGCCCATGGTTATGCGTGGTTGTTCACCGGGCTTACCTTCGCCATGGTGTCTATCGCCAGCCTGCAGGCCGACGACTCCGATACCGTGCTGTACTTCGCCAGAACCCGGATCGAAGAAGTGGCCTGCGGTACCCTGGCCTGCTGGTTCGTGGCGATGCTCTCTGGCCACACAGTGAGGCGCGCGTTGCCTGTCGTCACAGCGCACGCCCCGCTTGCCAAGGCGGCCCTGCCCGCCAAGGTTACCCGCAGCATGCGGGTGCACGCCCTGCAGGCCGGCGTTGCGCTGGCACTGATTCCACTGCTGGGCCAGTGGCTCGCCGTCGAGGGGCTGAGCCAGGCAGCCATTACCATCATGGCGGTGATGATGGTGCCGCCAGCCGCGCTGGTGCCTGGCAGCAAGGCAGTGACCCTGCGCAATATCCATCGCCTGATCGGCTGTGCTGCCGGTGCCGCGTGCGCTTGGCTGGCACTGGGGTTGATGGGTTCGAACTGGCTGGCCATGACCTTGATGATGTCCATCGGGGTGCTGTTGGGCCGGCATATCGAGAACAGCAACCGCTCCTTCGCCTATGCCGGCACTCAGTTCGCGCTGGTGTACCTGGTGGTGATGGTGCCGGACGCCTATGCCGATGCCAGCCCTGCACCTGGGCTGATCCGCCTGGAAGGGATCGTGGCCGGCTTCATCCTGATCGGTGCAGTGCAACTGGCGAACCTGTTGGTCCGCCTGCGTGCGCAGGGCAAAACGGACACCAGATCAGGCAGGTGAACCACCGTTGGCGCCCCGAAGGCGCTCGTTCTGCCAAAGCAGGCGCCAGGATTGCCACAACCAGCGGGCAAGGCTGCATCCCTGGGCCTCAGGCGATAGGGTACGGGGCATCGCGCATCCCAATTGCCAAGGAGGTGGCCATGGCGCTGTTCTGTAGGCTGAGTTTGTTGACCCTGCTCGCGGGCATGCTGCTGGGCGACATCGTGATCGCCTCGGTAGGCCTGCTCGGCGTATGTGGAGCGGCCGTATATCTCGATATCCGCCAGGATGCACCCAATGATGCGCCCAACCCATCGGACTTCCAGGCGTAGGTCAACCCGCCCCGGCGCCCTTGGCCCAAGCCTGCACACCCACGCCATTGCGCCGGCACCCGTTGATGGCAATTTGGGCGATAGCCGCCGAAACCTCTGCAACGCCAAGGTGACTAAGCCATAGGCGCAGGCTAGACTCGCCAGTTAATGCAACTGTGAACACTGCGTTTGCTTGAACATGCTCGGCGGTCACACAGGCAGCCGGTCTTAGCACTGCCGGCGGAAACCCCATGACTTTGCAACCTCACGTCAACTTGACCAATTGCGATCGCGAGCCGATCCAGATACCGGGCAGCATCCAGCCACACGGCTGTCTGCTCGCCTGCGACGCCTCAGCCAGCCTGGTCCTGCGCCACTCGGCAAATACCGCGCACATGCTCGGCGTGGCAGGCGGCGTCAATGGTCAACGGCTGGAGACAATCATCGGCGTCGAGGCAGCCCATACGGTTCGCAACTCACTGGCGCGTGTGAGGGAAGCTTCCCGGCCAGCGCTGTCGTTCGGCGTGGTGCTGGCCTCTGGCAAAGCATTCGATGTATCTGCCCACCTGTTCAAGGGCACTGTCATCCTTGAGTTCGAGCCTGCCAGCCAAAGCATCGCCGAACCAATCGAACTGGTGCGCACGGTCATCGCCCAATTGCGCGAGATCGACCGCTCCGACAGGCTCGTGGCCGATACCGCCAAGCGGGTTCGCGCCCTGCTCGGTTACGACCGCGTGATGATCTACCAGCTGGGCGCCGACGGCGCTGGCAAGGTCGTGGCCGAAGCCAGGCGTAGCGGGCTTGAGAGCTTCCTGGGGCAATACTTCCCAGGCTCGGACATTCCGCAGCAGGCCCGTGCACTGTACCTGCGTAACCCTGTGAGGGTCATTTCCGACGCCAACTTCAAGGCCGTGCCGCTCGACCCGGTACTGGATTTGTCTGGCGAGCCCCTCGACCTCTCCTATGCCCACCTGCGCAGCGTTTCGCCGATTCACTGCGAATACCTGAACAACATGGGCGTGGGCGCATCCATGTCCATTTCAGTGATCGTCGACGGTGCCCTTTGGGGGCTGATCGCCTGCCACCATTACGCACCACGCACGCTGAGCATGGGCCAGCGGGTCGCGGCTGAGATGTTCGGCGAGTTCTTTTCCCTGCACATCCAGACCCTCAACGCCCGCCAAACGCTGGAGGCCGCCGCCCACGCCCGGCAGGTGCTCGACAACCTGCTGCACGATGCGCACCGCACAACGGACATCGACGAACTGCTGCGCGCGCGCTTGCCCGACTTTCAGGGCCTGATCCCCTGCGACGGTATTGGCATGTCGCTGCAAGGCCAATGGACCGTGGCCGGGCTGACGCCGCCAAGGCAGGCGGTACCCGGCTTGCTCAGCTTTGCCGAAGGCGTCGCCGAAGGCCGTACCTGGGCGTCGAACTGCCTGTCGCTGGCGCACCCTGCAGCCAAGGACTATGCCATGGATGTCGCGGGGGTGCTGATCATCCCGATGTCGCAGCACCCACGTGACTACCTCATGCTGTTTCGCAAGGAGGTGGTCGAAACCCTGAGCTGGGCGGGCGACCCCAACAAGACGTACGAAAGCGGCCCTCTGGGCGACCGCCTCACCCCCCGCAAGAGCTTCGCCGTGTGGAAAGAGACAGTCCACCACCACTGCTTGCCCTGGTCAGAGCAGGACCGCCAGTTTGGCGAAGCCATCCGTGCGGCGGTGGTCGAGGTGGCGCTGCATAACAGCGAACTGCTGGCCGATGAGCGTTCCAGGGCGGCTGTTCGCCAGCGGATGCTCAACGAGGAACTGAACCACCGGGTGAAGAACATTCTTTCGCTCATCGGTGCGCTGGTGGCCCACCCCACCTCGGAAAACCAGACGCTCAGTGGCTATGTGGCGACGCTCAAAGGGCGGATCCAGGCATTGTCCCTGGCACATGATCAGGTGGTACGCGGTGACGGTGGCGGCCGCTTTGGCAACTTGCTGGAGGCCGAACTGTCGCCTTACCGCACCAGCGCCGATGCACTGGCGCTCAACGGCCCCGCGCTGCTGCTCGATGCCCGCGCCTATTCGGTGATGGCCCTGGTGCTTCACGAACTGGCGACCAATGCGGCAAAGTACGGGGCCTTGTCCAGGGCGGGCGGTAAGCTGGCCGTCAACTGGGTGGTCGACACGGGCGGGGCCTGTGACATCACCTGGCGCGAGAGCGGCGGGCCAACCGTACGCGCACCGACCCGCAGCGGCTTCGGCTCTGTTCTGATCGAGCGAAGCATCCCGTTCGACCTGGGTGGCAGCAGCACCCTTGAATACAGGCCAGAGGGCCTGCAGGGCTTCTTCCGGATTCCGGCGAAGCACCTGACGCTGGTCGAAGAGCTCGCCAGCGAGACCCCGGCCGTTACACAACAGCAGCCACAGCTAGACTGCAGCAGCCTGGCCAAGGCGCGCGTGCTGATACTCGAAGACCAACTGGTGATTGCGGTTGGCCTTGAGCAGATCCTGGCCGACGCGCAGGTGCAGGGAGTGCTCACCGCCAGCTCTGAAGCCGAAGCCCTGAAGTTGCTTGCCAGCCACACCCCGGATGTCGCAGTGCTGGACATCAACCTGGGCACCGGCACCTCCATTGCCGTGGCCGAAGCGCTGACAAACCTGAATATCCCCTTCCTGTTCGCCACCGGCTACGGCGACAGCATGAACATCCCCGAGCATTTGAAACATGTGCCGGTGGTGCGCAAGCCCTACGACGCAGCCTCGATCCTACACAACCTGGAAAACCTGCTGGCCTAGCGCGCCACTGCGTGCAGGGGCCAGGGTGCGGCCCCTGTTCAGGCTCCCCCCAAAGGGTGATTTCGGGTGCGCCGCGAGTGTGGGAGCATTCCCACGTCCCACCCCAAGCTCTGCCCCTGATCCAACGCCATCAACAGTATCGAGCCTGCTCGCATATTGCGGCGTCCTGCATCCAGAACCAGGAGTCAGCAATGCATACAACAACAAATACAGCCCACCCGCCCCACTCTGCGTCGCACCCCACCGCTTCAGGCCGCTTCAGAAAATCCATGGGCATGACCGCACTGGTGCTGTTCGGCCTCGCCTACATGGTGCCCCTGGCCGTGTTCACCACCTACGGGCTGGTCACCCAGATGACCAAAGGGCATCTGCCCACCGCCTACCTGCTGACCCTCGCCGCCATGTTGCTCACCGCCTACAGCTACGGCCGCATGGTCCAGGCCCACCCCTACTCCGGCTCGGTCTACACCTACACCCGCAAGGCCTTCGGCAGCCACTTCGGTTTCATCGCCGGCTGGACCCTGCTGCTCGACTACATCTTCCTGCCCTTGCTCAGCTACCTTTTGATCGGCATCTACATGTCCGAATACTTCCCGGCGGTGCCCGCCTGGGTGTGGGTGCTGGGCTCGATCGCCCTGGTCACCTTCCTCAACCTGATTGGCATCGAGTCGATCACCCGGGTCAACTGGATACTGGTGGTGGCGCAACTGGTGTTCATCATCGTTTTCGTCGCGCTGTCGGTGCGCAACCTCAGCGAGCAGAGCGCACCGGTGTCATTGCTGGCACCGTTCCATCACGAGGGCTTCAGTGTTCCGCTGATCATGACCGGCGCTGCGGTGCTGTGCCTGTCGTTTCTGGGCTTCGACGCGGTGTCGACCATGGCCGAGGAAACCAGCGAGCCGACCCGGCGTATCCCGCAGGCGATCCTGGCAGTGTCGGTGATCGGTGGCCTGATGTTTTTGCTGGTGTCGTACTGCGCCCAGATGGTCTTCCCCGACTGGGCCTCGTTCGCTGACCCGGACTCCGCCTCGGTGGATGTGATGCGCCATGTCGGTGGCGAGCTGCTGGTGACCGGCTTTACCGCCACCTACGTGGCCGGCTGCTTCGCCTCGGCCATGGTGTCCCAGGCCAGCGTGTCCCGCGTGCTGTTCGCCATGGGCCGCGACGGCGCATTGCCGCGGGCGTTTGGCCGCCTGGTGACGCGAAAGCGCGTGCCAGCCACGGCGATCATGCTGGTCAGCACCCTGTCGCTGGTCGCCCTGTTCATCACCCTGGATACCGTCGCCAACATGATCAGCTTCGGCGCACTGTTCGCTTTTTCGGCCGTCAACCTAGCGGTGGTCAAGCATTACCTCGTCGACCAAAAGCTGCGTGGCACACGCAACTGCCTGCTGTATGGCGTCCTGCCGGCGCTGGGTTTCTTGAGCACACTGTGGCTGTGGAGCAGCCTGTCGAGCATGTCGTTCACCATCGGCCTGTGCTGGATGGCGGCAGGTTTCGTCTGCTTGCTCGGGCTGACCCGCGCCTTTCGGGTGAAGCTGCCCGAGCTGCAGATGATGGACTGATCCACTGCCCGTCGTCCTCGACGCTCAGTGGACGAATTGACTATGATCCCGCGTTGAACGTTTCAGCATGTTTCAATAGGGACCTTAATGTCAGTTCATGAAGTACCGCCAGTCGCCCTTTCCAAAGGCGAAATCGGCAAGATGGAAGCCGCCATGGCCTTGGGCAGTTTTGCCATTGGCACCGGCGAATTCGCGATCATGGGGCTGATGCCGGACATCGCCGCCAACCTGCACCTGAGCGAGCCCCAGGTAGGCCATGCGATCAGCGCCTACGCGCTGGGTGTGGTGGTGGGTGCGCCGGCACTGGCCATTCTCGGTGCCAAGCTGCTGCGCAAGCACATGCTGCTTTTGTTGATGGCGCTGTATGCCATCGGCAACCTGGCCACCGCCTTCGCCCCGTCGTTTGCAGGGTTGGTGGCCTTCCGCTTCATCAGCGGCCTGCCCCATGGTGCGTACTTCGGCATCGCTGCGGTGGTTGCCTCGAGCATGGTACCGAGCAACCAGCGCGCCGGCGCCGTAGCCCGGGTAATGATGGGCCTCACACTGGCCATGTTGCTGGGTAACCCGGTGGCGACATTCCTGGGGCAGTACTTTGGCTGGCGCTCGGCGTTTTTGCTGGTGGGCCTGATCGCCCTGTGCACCATCGCCCTGGTCTGGCACTACGTGCCGCAACGCAGCGATGAAGTACGCAGCGACCCACGCAAGGAACTGAAAGCCTTCACCCTGCCGCAGGTGTGGATGGCGCTGGGCATCGCCTCGATCGGTTTTGCCGGCATGTTCTGTGTGTTCAGCTATCTGGCGCCGACCATGCTGGAAGTGACTCGAGTAGCGCCCCAGTGGATTCCCTTTGGCCTGGCAGCTTTCGGTCTTGGCGGCATCATCGGCAACATTGCCGGCGGCAAGCTGTTCGACCGGCTGCAGTTCCGCGCCGTGGGCATCGTCCTGGTGTGGTCGACCGCCGTGCTGGTGTTTTTCACCTTCGCTGCCCATTCGCTGTGGACACTGTTGTTGGGCATCGGCCTGGTCGGCACCATGATCGCACTGGCCGCGCCCTTGCAGATCCGCCTGATGGACATTGCCCACGAAGCGCCGAGCCTGGCAGCGGCTTCCAACCATGCGGCCTTCAACCTGGCCAATGCCTTGGGGCCTTGGTTTGGCGGCATGGCCATCAGTGCCGGGCTGGGCTGGACCAGCACCGGCTATATCGGCGCCGCTGCGGCGCTGGTGGGCTTGGGGATATACGCGGTGGCGCGGCGCATGAAGGGTGGCCAGTAGCAGGCTGCCTTCCAGTGAGCGCCGCACCGGCGGCGCTCACGTTCAGACCTCATTCACCAGATTCGCCGGCCTGTGCCCCGCCAACGCGCTCAACAGGTTCTCCACCGCACAGCGCGCCATGGCCTCGCGGGTTTCATGGGTTGCCGAGCCGATATGCGGGGTTGCCACCACATTGTCCAGGTGCAACAGGGGCGAATGTGCCGGCAACGGCTCCTGCACGAACACATCCAGCCCGGCGCCGCGTATGCGCTTGGCCTGCAACGCCGCAAGCAGTGCCTGCTCGTCCACCACACGTCCGCGGGCAATGTTCACCAGAATGGCCTCGGGCTTCATCAGCGAAAGCTCCCGCGCACCGATCAAGCCTTCGGTGCTGGCGCTCAAAGGCACCGTCAAACAGACAAAGTCCGCCTCGCTCAGCAGCGCGTCCAGGGTGCGATAGCGGGCACCATAGCGGGCCTCCACCTCTGGTTTGGCCCGCGAACTGTGGTACAGCACGCGCATGCCGAACCCGGCGGCGCCACGCCTTGCCAAGGCCTCGCCAATGCGCCCCATGCCAACGATGCCCAAGATCTTGCCGTGCACGTCACTGCCAAAGTGCGCCGGCCCAATGTTGGCCTGCCAGTGGCCGTCACGTACCCAGCCGGCCAGCTCCACGACCCGTCGGGCAGTAGCCAGGATCAAGGCAAAGCCGGTGTCGGCGGTGGTCTCGGTCAAGACATCAGGGGTATTGGTCAGCATCACACCACGGCGGGTGAGTTCGGCAATGTCGTAGTTGTCGACGCCGACCGAGACACTGGCCACCACTTCAAGCTGGGGCGCCAGGTCCAGCAGGCTGCTGTCCAGCCGCACACTGGCGCCCAGCAGGCCGTGGGCGCCGGGCAAGGCATCGCGCAGCCGGGCCAGGCCGTCACTGCCGGTGGTATCCACCCAGGTCACCTCGACCTGCTGTTGCAGGCGCGCCAGCAGGGCCTCGGGCAGGCGCTTGTAAAGGACGATTCGCTTTTTCATGGCTGTTTCCTATTGGCTCATGGCCAGGCGCTGGCCGCGGGGCTTGGCCTGGCCGGAGGTTTGCGGTGTTTTCAGTGCAGCCGTGAGCGCCACTGCTGTCAGCAGCGCACCGCACATGAACAGGTAAGAAGCGCCAGGGCCACCGGTGGCGCCGTTGAGGTAGCCGACCAGCCACGAGCCGCCGAACGAACCCAGCGCGCCCATGCTGTTGATCAAGGCCATGGCCCCACCGGCCACATTGCTGGGCAGGATCTCCGGCACGATGGCGAAGAACGGGCCGTAGGGGGCGTACATGCAAGCCCCGGCAATCACCAGCAATGCATAGGACGCCCAGAAATGCTCGGTGCCCAACGCGTAGGAGCCATAGAACGCCAGCGCGGCGATCAGCAAGGGCGGCCAGACGAAGCGCTTGCGCTTTTGCAGTTTGTCAGAGGCCCACGACACCCCGACCATGGCCAGCACCGCGGCCAGGTAGGGCACCGAGGCCAGCCAGCCGGCCTCGACGATGTCGACGTTCGCTGCTTGCTTGAGAATCGAAGGCAGCCACAGCACGAAGCCGTACACCCCGATGCTCCAGCAGAAGTACTGCAGTGACAGCACGATGACCTGCGCCGAGCGAAACGCTTCGCGGTAGTTCTTCACCGGTTTGATGCCTTGCTGCTCAGCGGCCAGGGCCTGTTCGAGCGAGGCTTTTTCCTGCTCGCTCAACCAGCCCACCTGGGCTGGCCGATCATCCACCAGGCGCCACCAGATGAACGCCCAGAGCACCGCCGGCAGGCCCTCGATGATGAACATCCAGCGCCAGTCGAAATGCTTGATCAGGTACCCCGAGACCACCGACATCCACAGGATGGTCACCGGGTTGCCCAGCATCAGGAAGGTATTGGCGCGCGAGCGTTCGGCGCGGGTGAACCAATGGCACAGGTACACCAGCATCGCCGGCATCACCGCGGCCTCGACCACCCCGAGCAGGAAGCGGATGCCGATCAGCAGGTAGACGTTGCTGACCATGCCGGTCAGGGTCGCCAGGCTGCCCCAGAGGATCAGGCTGACGAAAATCAGCTTTTTGACGCTGCGTTTTTGCGCGTAGATGGCGCCAGGCACCTGGAAGAAGAAGTAGCCGAGGAAAAACAGCGCACCCAGCAGGGAAGACAGCGCCGGGGTGATTTTCAGGTCATCGGCCATGCCTGAGGCGGCGGCGAAGCCGTAGTTGGCGCGGTCCAGGTACGCCAGGCTGTAAGTGACGAAGACGATCGGGATGATGTACCACCAACGGCGTGGGGCGAGGCTTGTCGATTGCATGATGCGGCTCCTGAGCTTGTTGTTTTTGTAGCAACCGGCCGGCGTACCGGCGATCAAAGTTTCAGGCACTCTTGAGTAACGCGTACGCTTCCAGCTCCCGGCGCAGGGGCAGGCCTTCCATGTCGCCGCGCGATTGCACGGCGCGGCTGCCGCACCAGTTGCCGCGAGCGACCGCCTCGGCCAGCGGGCGGCCTTCGAGCAGGCCACTGACCACGCCAACGGCAAAGGCGTCGCCGGCGCCGACGGTGTCCACCACCCTGGCCACCGGTACAGGGGCGACCTGCCCTTGGCCTTGGGCATTGCGGTAGTAGGCTCCCTCGCCGCCCAGCTTGATCACCACATGCTCGACACCACGGTCCAGGTAGAACGCAGCGATATCTGCCGGGTTTTGCAAACCGGTCAACAGGCGCCCTTCCTCCAGCCCTGGCAGCAGCCAATGCGCCTTCACCGCCAGCGCGTTGACCTCACGAACCATGCTCGCGCTGTCGGGCCACAGCGACGGGCGCAGGTTGGGGTCGAAGGAGATGCTGCGCCCCTTGCTGCGCATGCGTTCGACCAGCTCATGGGCCAGCGCCCTGCAGCCGGCCGACAGCGCCAGTGGAATACCGGTAGCGTGCAGGTGGCGGGCCTGCAGCAACGCCGGGCTGAGCTGCGCCAGCGACAGGTGGCTGGCCGCGGAGTTACGGCGAAAATACTCCACCACCGGGTCGCTGCCGTCATCGCAACGGCCCTTGAGCTGAAAGCCGGTCGGGTGCTGGTCATCGACCTCCACGTGGCTGCAGTCCAGCCCCTCCTGCTGCAGGGTGTCGAGCACGAAGCGGCCGAGCGAGTCGTTGCCCACCCGGCTCAGCCAACGCACCCGAAAACCCAGGCGGGCAAGGCCGATGGCCACATTGCTGTCGGCGCCGGCAATGCGCTTGGTAAATGCCCCTACAGCCGCCAGGTCACCGACCTGCTCGGCAACGAACATGGCCATGGTTTCGCCAAAACACAGAACGTCATGCGTAGGCATGGCTCACCTCCTCGCTTATGGCGATGCGGGCCAGGTTGTTGACCTGGGCGCGGGTCAACGCCAGCAAGTCAGCGCCGGCCAGCGGGTACTCCACGGCGCGCATCAGCCCAGGGGTGAACTCGGCGAACAGTGCCTCCCAAGCCATCAGGTCGCGTGCCTGGGGCACAACGGCTACCAGGCGCCCGCTGGCTTCGCGCTGCACAGCCTTGCAATGCACATAGCGCACCCAGCGGCCAAGCGACTGGGCTGCCTGCGCGGCGGATTCACCCTGCCATTGCCAGTTGCCGATATCGAAGGTCATGCCCAGCGCCAGCCCCTGCTCCTCGCAGCGCTGGAAAAACTGCTGCAGCGGGGCGATGCGCCCACCCTGCACGGTCTGGTCGTTCTCCACCAGCAACAGCGGGTCACCCGGGCGCAGGTGCGCTCGCAAGCCCGCCAGGTCGCCTGCGCCAGGGTAATGCCCCAACGACACCTTCAGCGCCACAGCGCCGAGTGCGCGGGCCAGCGCCAGCTTGGCGGGCAAGCGCGCGTCCAGCTGCCCTTGAGGCGTCCACAGCTCCAGTGGCGAGGAATACAGGCACTGCAACTGCAGCGCGGTGATTGCCGCCGACAGCGCGGTGGCATCCGGCGCCTCGTCGAACAGCTCTTCGCGCAGTTCGACACAGCTCACGCCGGCAGCTGCCAGCATTTCAACGAAGCTCTCCTGGCCACGCTCCCGGACCAGGCTGGCACCGTAGCTGGAAAGGCTGATGGAAACGGGGTTCGCGTGCATTGTTCTTATCCTTATGAAACCGGTTTCATTTATAGGCTGCAGCAATGACCAGCGTCGTTGCCGGCCGTTGCTTCAGTCGCGTGATTGAGTGGAACCTCGGATGATCAACTCTGCTTCGAAGTCCAGGCGCCGGGGCGCCCCGCTCTCCCCGCGCAGGCGGTCGAGCAGGCAGTCGAAGGCGGCCACGCCGATGCGTTGGGTGGGTTGGGCGAGCGCGGTGATGCCGCTGCCAACCAGCGGATACCAGTCCAGTTCGTCCAGCGCAATCAGGCCTACGTCCTGGAACAGGTTGCAACCAGCGTCGTGCAGTACACGGGTCACCGCCAGGGTGGCCACGCCGTTGAAGGTGAAGATGGCCTGCGGGCCATGGCCCTTGCTGGCGAGAAAGGCGTCAAGCCGGGCGTGCAACGCGTTGTCTATTTCCACCAGTTGTTGGCGCATGCCGGCGCGGCGGCTGATCGACGCGGTGAATGCCTGGGTGCGTTCCAGCCGGGAGCTGGTGCCGTCCAGCGGTTCGGTGACCGCCAGGATGTCGCGGTAGCCGCGGGCCTGCAAATGGTCCAAAGCCTGGCCGATGGCGTGGGCGTTATCCAACCCCACCAGGTCGACGTTCAGTTCTGGCAGTTGCCGGTCTACCAGGACCATGGGCATGTCACGCTGCAGGTTCAGCAGTTCGCCGGGGTGATGGCCGAGGGTGTTCACGATCAGGCCCTCGACGTTGTAAGACTGCAGGGCCGCCAGGTGATGGCGCTCTTGCTCGTCGTCGCGGTTGGTGTTGCACACCACGAGGCTGTAGCCGTGCTGGCGGCAGGCGGTTTCAACGCCGTGCATCACCGCGACTGAGTAGGGGTTGAGGATGTCTGCGACCAGCATGCCGATCAAACGCGTCTGGCCACGCTTGAGGCCGCGGGCCATCTGGTTGGGCCGGTAGCCCAGGCGTTCGATGACTTCTTCAAGGCGCTTGGCGGTAGCTTCTGCCAGCAGTTGGCGATCGCCGCCGATGTAGCGCGACACGGTGGCCTTGGAGACGCCGGCAACGCGTGCGACCTCGCTGATGGTCACGCGCTCACGGGAATGGGCAGGCAAATCGGTCATTTCGGTCCCTTGTGATTATTGTCGGTGACGGTGAATGAAACCGGTTTCAATACATCAAAACCACGCGCTTTCGTCACCTACCGTTCGTCGGGATTTTACAGGGGTGCCCCTTTTACGGGGCACCGAGTAATTCAATTTTCAGATCTGAAATCACTCTCTGTCGCTAATGACTTGCCGGGGGTCACCGGCAAGCCGACTCCCACAAAGGGATAGCGCCTGCCCTATCGAATGGCCTTCACATCACTGGCCGAAACAGCGCTGCCCTGGTTACCCCAACTGGTGCGGATGAAGTTCACCACCTCAGCCACTTCCTGATCGCTCAAGCGCCAGCCGAACGCTGGCATGGTGAGGTTCGACGGCGCGGTATGGGTCGCCGGCACCGTGCCGCCTTCGAGCACCACATGAATCAGCGAGGTGGCATCGGCCGTCTGTACCACCGGGTTGCCGGCCAGCGCCGGGAACACCCGGGTATACCCCTGGCCGTCGGTGCGGTGGCAGGCGGCGCAGTTGTCGATGTACACCGCCGCACCCGGCTTGCTGTCATCGCCATTCCACAAAGCCTGTGCCACTTGCTTGTCATACACATGCGGCTGGTCGTCCGGGTCGCTTGCCGGTAGCGTCTTGAGGTAGCGGGCAATGGCCGTCAGGTCGCCATCGCTCAAGTGCTGCATGCTGTGTTCGACCACATCGCTCATGCCGCCGAAAACGGCACTGCGGTCACTGCGGCCGGTTTTCAGAAACTGCACCAGCTGCTCCTCGCTCCAGCTGCCCAGGCCATCCTTGTGGTCACCGCGCAAGTTCTTGGCGATCCAGCCCTCCAGCGGCGCGCTGCCGGCAAGGAACTGCGCGCCATCGGCGGGGCTCAGGGCCTTTTCCTGCATGGTCAGGGCACGCGGGGTATGGCACGCGCCGCAATGGCCCAGGCCCTCCACCAGGTAGGCACCGCGGCTGACCACCGGGTCTGCGCCGGCCGGCGCTTGCCAGGCTTTCACCTCTGGCGCGAACATGCCCCGCCAGATCGCCAGCGGCCAACGCATGCTCAGGGGCCAAGGGATGTCGGTGGCCTTGTTCGGCTGCGCCACCGGTTGCACGCCTTGCATGAAGTAGGCGTACAGCGCGCGCATGTCCTCGTCCTTGACCCGCGCATAGGACGGGTACGGCATGGCCGGGTACAGCGTGCTGCCGTCCTTGGCCACGCCCTTGCGCACGGCCAGGTCGAACTCTTCGAAACTGTACTGGCCGATGCCCGTGGCATCCGGGGTGATGTTGGTGGAGTACACGGTGCCGATAGGGGTTTGCATCGGCAGCCCACCGGCAAAAGGCTTGCCGCCCTTGGCGGTATGGCAGGCCACGCAGTCACCGGCACGGGCCAGGTACTCGCCCTTCTTCACCAGTGCATCGGTGGTTTCCTCAGCCTGGGCAGCCAGGCCCGTGCCCAACAGCAGGGTCGCGATCAACAGTCGTTTCATGCCATCGCTCCTCACGCCTGAACCAGCGGGCCGGGGTTTTTCAGGTACTGCTCGCGGATGGCCCGCGCCGACCAGTAAGTCAGTGCAGCCACCAGGCCGGTGGGGTTGTAACCCAGGCCTTGGGGGAACGCCGAAGCCCCCGGGACGAACACGTTGTGCACGTCCCAGCTTTGCAGGTAGCGGTTCAGGGCACTGGTTTTGGGGTCGGTGCCCATGATCGCGCCGCCGTTGAGGTGGGTGGTCTGATAGTTGGCGGTATTGAAGTGCTCCTGGACCTTCTTGCCGAGCACAGCGATCGTTTTCGGGTTCATCGCCTGGGCGATCTTGCTTAGCTTGTCGACCATGAACTGGTTCATCTTGATGTCGTTTTCCTGCCAGTCGAAGGTCATGCGCAGCAGCGGCTGGCCGTAGGCGTCACGGTAGGTCGGGTCGAGGTCCAGGTAGTTGCCACGGTAGGACTGGTGCGCGCCGTGGGCGTCCATCGACACCTGGTGGGTGTAGTAATCGGCCGTGGCCTTCTTCCAGGCACTGCCCCACGCGGGCGTGCCCGGTGGGTTGGCAACACCGGCAATCGGCCGGCTGCCGGCCTGGTTGACCCACATCGGCGAGCCGCCGACGAAACCGTGCGGCCCATGGTCGAAGTTGTCGGCGTTGAAGTCGTCGATCGCCACACCGTTGCCACCGGCGCCGATGAAGTTGTTGGTGTAGGTGTCCTTGTCGAAGAACGCTTTCACCGTGCCCATGTTCTGGTAGGCGAAGTTGCGCCCCACGACCCCTTCGTTCTTGATCGGGTCATAGGGTTTGCCGATGCCCGACAGCAGCATCAGGCGCACGTTGTTGAACTGGAACGCGGCCAGGATGACGATGTCCGCCGGCTGCTCTACTTCCCGCCCCTGGGCATCGATGTAGGTCACGCCGGTAGCCTTGCGCTTGCTGTCGTCCAGGTTCACCCGCAGCACGTGGGCATTGGCCCGCAGCTCGAAATGCGGCACCTGGCGCAGCGCCGGCAGGATGTTCACGTTGGGCGAGGCCTTGGAGTACATGTAGCAGACGTACCCGCTGCAGAAGCCGCAGAAGTTGCACGGCCCCATCTGTGCGCCATACGGGTTGGTGTAGGGGCCCGAGGTGTTGGCCGAAGGCAGGTTGTAGGGCTTGTAGCCCAGGCTGGCGGCGGCCTTCTGGAACAGCTGCGCCGACACCACGTTCTTCTGCGACACCAGCGGGAAGGGGTTTGAGCGGTCTGGTGCATAGGGGTTGCCGCCCTTGCCTTCGCCGACCACCTTGCCGTTCACGGTCCAGGCCTGGCCCGAGGTGCCGAAGACCTTCTCGGCGAAGTCGAAGCAAGGTTCGAGCTCCTCGTAGCTCACGCCAAAGTCCTGGATGGTCATGTCTTCAGGGATGAAGCGTTTGCCGTAGCGCTCTTCGTAGTGGCTGCGCATGCGCAGTTCCATCGGGTCTACCCGAAAATGCACGCCGGACCAGTGCAAGCCCGCGCCGCCCACGCCCTTGCCGGGTAGGAAGGCACCGAGCTGGCGGTTGGGCAGCGCGACATCGTGGACGCTGTGGCGGATGGTGACGGTTTCCTTGGAGACATCCACGAACAGCTTCTTGCGCACGCTGTAAGTCAGCTCATCGATGACCTGGGGGTAGCTGCCCTCGGGGTAGGTGTCCTGCATCGGCCCGCGCTCCAGCGCGACCACCTGCAGCCCGGCCTCGGTGAGTTCCTTGGCCATGATGGCGCCCGCCCAGCCGAAACCGACGATCACCGCATCGACCTTCTTCATTGCATTGGCCATGCCTTACGCCCTCTCGCCACGAATCGATACTGCCGGGAAGGGGTAAGGCTCGTTGCGCTCGGCCCAGTCCATGAAGTCTGCGCGGGCACCTGGGAAGCCGATTTGCGTCCAGCCGACCATGCCCTTGTTGCCACCGTGAATCGGGTCACAGAAGAACCCCTCGCGGGTGTTCTGCACCAGCAGGCTGAAAAACACCTTTGCCGGCAATTGGTCGAAAACGATCTCACCGGCTTCGATCTTGCCAAGAACCTTGTCTCGGGTAGCGCTATCTTGCTCGGCGAAAGTTTTGCCGCTGGCATTTTTGCACCAGGCGTCCGCAGCGGCGATGCCCAGACGGTAGATTTGCTGTGGGCTCAGTTGCAGCTGATAGCCAAGCTCCGGCGCGGCGTCGGCCTTGAACGGGCCTTGCATGTACCACTGGGCACCTGTGGCATAGGGGGTGTTCATCTGGCGGTCGATAAATTCGGCGGCGCCTGCTTCGAGTGCGCCGGGGCCCAGTTCGTCAGCGGGGATGATGCGCGACACCGCCGCCTGCACGAAGGCCCATTCCTCAGCGGTGAAGAACGTCGGCTGGTAATGGCCAGCGGGTGGTGTCGCGGGCACCTTCGGTTCGCGGGCCGGCTGGGCCAGCAGTTGGCCGGCACCCAGGCCGGTGCTGGTCGCCACGGTGACCACGGGAATCAGGGTCAACGTTTTGCGCAGGAAGTCCCGGCGCGGGTTGTCGGGGGCATGCTCAGGCATTGCGAGTCCTCATCAGCATTGGGCGGCCTTGGGTTGCGCCGTCTGGGTTTCGGTCAGGGAGAGGCCCTGATAAACCGCCTAATCTAGCTGGTTCGGAAACATTTTGAAACCGGTTTCATATCACTTGCATGGGCCTTGGCCACCCGCGCAGGCCCCCTCGCGCAGGCGTCTGGCGGGTGAACGCGTGCCCACAGAATGACCTGACGGCTTTATCATGGGGCCCCCTTACCTGAGGCCCGCCATGTTCGATTGGGAAGATCTGCGCCATTTCTCTGCCTTCATCAGCGAAGGCTCGCTCTCGGCTGCGGCCAAGCAATTGGGCGTCGACCACGCCACCGTGGCCCGGCGCATCGCCGCGCTGGAAGCTGCGCTCAACCTAAAACTGGTCGACCGCCGCCCCAGGGCCTATGTGCTGACCGAGCAGGGCCGCCGCGTGGGCGAATATGCCGAGCAAATGACCCAGTCGTCTTTCGCCCTCGAACACTTCGCCACGGCGGACCAGCAACAGGTTGCAGGCGACGTGGTGCTGGCCGCCCCGCCCGCGCTGCTGGGCAGCATCATCGCCCGGCGCCTGGGCGAGTTGTGCAGCCGCTATCCGCAGCTGCGCCTCAAACTGGTCGGCAGCAAGTCCCGGGCCTCGCTGGCACGGCGCGAGGCTGATATCAGCATCACCTTGGCCAGGCCGAGCGAACCGACGCTGGTGGCCAGCCTGCTCGGCCACCTGGATTACCGCCTGTATGCCGCCCCCGGCTACCTGCGCAGCACCAGCGCGCCACGCTACATTGGCTACGACCAGTCCCAGGCCAAGTCGCCGCAGCAGCAGTGGTTGCTCGCGCAAACCCACCATCAAACCTTTGTCTTGCAAAGCAACGACCTGCGTATCCAGGCCCAGGCGGCGGCCGGCGGCATCGGCATCGCCTGCCTGCCGGCGTTCATGGCCCAGGAGCATGGCCTGCAGGCCATCGGGGAAGAAACACAAACCATGAGCATCGAAATATGGCTGGCCGTGCATGAGGACGTGCGCAATACACCACGCATCAAGGCCGTCACCGACTTTTTGCAGCAACAGGTCAAGCCCCTGCTGCGCTTGTGAATTTCTGCAGAGCTCGCCTGCAGCGATACGGGATTTCCGCAGGGCCATAGCCCCGCTAAGCTTCACCCATCGCAAACGACCACGAGGAGAAGCGGATGCAGTACGTCAAGTTGGGCAACACCGGCCTGGATGTCTCGAAACTGTGCCTGGGCTGCATGACCTTCGGCGAGCCGGGCGCCGGCACCCACCCCTGGACCCTCGGCGAAGACGACAGCCGCCCGATCATCCGCCACGCCGTGGAGCAAGGCATCAACTTCTTCGACACCGCCAACAGCTACTCGGCCGGCACCTCGGAGCTGATCCTGGGCAAGCTGCTGAAGGCGTTCACCCGCCGCGAAGAAACCGTGATCGCCACCAAGGTGTTCTTCCCGGCCAACATGTGGGAAGGCAGCACCCGGCCCAACGAGCAAGGCCTGTCACGCAAGGCGATCATGGCCAATATCGACGCCAGCCTCACCCGCCTTGGCACCGACTATGTAGACCTCTACCAGATCCACCGCTGGGACTACCACACGCCCATCGAGGAGACCATGGAAGCGCTGCACGATGTGGTCAAAGCCGGCAAGGCGCGCTACATCGGCGCCTCCTCGATGTATGCCTGGCAGTTCGCCAAAGCCCAGCAGGTGGCAGCCAGCAACGGCTGGAGCCGCTTCGTGTCGATGCAGAACTACCTCAACCTGATCTACCGCGAGGAAGAGCGGGAAATGATCCCGCTGTGCCTGGACCAGGGCGTGGGCCTGATGCCGTGGAGCCCGATGGCCCGCGGCCGCCTGACCCGCCCGCATGGCCAGCAGACCGAGCGTACCCGTACCGACATTTCCGGCCAGTCGTTCTATGAAAGAACTGAAGTGGAAGACGGTCGGGTGATCGATGTGGTCGAACAGATAGCCGGCGAACGTGGCGTGCCCATGGCGCAGGTGGCGCTGGCCTGGGTCCTGGGCAAGCGAGGGGTTTCGGCGCCGATCGTAGGGGCATCGAAGGTGGCGCACCTCGACGATGCGATTGGCGCGCTGCAGTTCGAGCTCAGCGCTGAGGAAGTGGAGCGCCTGCAAGCCCCGTACGTGCCCCATGCGGTGACGGGCTTCAAGTAGGCCGGTGAAGTCCCACCTGTGGCAATCCGATGCCCGCACAGCACTGCGCTGCCAGTGCGGGCCTCAGTAACCCGTCATCTCCAGATACCCACGGCCCTTCTCGCCCACACGTACCGGGCCCTCCCAATAAGGGAAGCGTGTGCCCATCCAGGCTTTGGGCTCTAGCGCATCCACCTCGACATCCACCTGCACCGCTGGCACTTTCACCCGCCAGCGGGTGGGCACCTTTTTGCCATTGTCTTGCCGCGTCCAGGCCAGCGGTGCCAATTCGATCTGCCCGCCCTGCAGCGCCCGTACCTGCCCCTGGGCATCGACCCAGGTGCCCGCGCGGTAAGGCGGCCCTTGATCCTCGCGTACCTGGAACAGCATCAGCTTGGCGCCCGTATCCAGGTGCAGGGAAAACCAGTCCCAGCCACTTTGCCCGGCGGCCAACGGCTGGCTGCTCCATTCCCGGTCAAGCCAGGCCTGCCCTGTGACGGCGACACGCTGCCCCGCTCGCTCGACCTCTCCACTGACCCTGTAGAACGGCTGACTGTAGTAGTACGACGCCTGGCCCTTGCCGGATTTTTCGCTGTAGCCCTGCACCCCGTGCAGCAGCAGCGGCTGATCGCTGGTGAGGGCCAGGTCATAGCCAAACCCCTCCCCGCTGGCACGCATCTGCAGGCGCTCGACACCGGGCTTGCCCAGCAGCGACCAGTCGTTGATCCACGCCCGGAACGGTTGCGCCTCGACGCCAGCCTGGCCGATGCCACCGCGCGCCAGGGTTTCACTGACCTGATGGCCGCCCGGGCCGGTCAGCGCGGCGTGGCCCATCCACAGGTTGGGGCTGTTCCAGTTCCAGGTCTCAGGCCCGGGCCGCAAGGCCGAGCGGAACAACGTCCATTGCACGCCCCAGTCACGGCCCTGGGCATCGCGCAGGTTGGCGGTGACGTACCACCATTCGATACGAAAGCCCTCGTGCGCGCCATGGTCACGGGGGAATGCCAGCGCATGCCCCGGTACCACCTGGGCGAACGCCGCCGCATCCTCACCCAGGCCCGCAAAGCTCTTGGCTGCTGGCGCAGGCGGGTCGCAGCCGGCCAGCAGCAGGCATGCCATCAACAGCCACGTTTCAGCTTTCATCGGCAAATTGCCTCAACAGTGCGCTTGGCTGGCTGCGTGCCAGCTGCCATAACGGCCAGGCGCTGGCCAGCAGGCTGGTCAACAGACCCAATACGGCCAGTTGCACCAGCTGCCCGGTAAATACATGCCAAGGCAGCCGCCAGCCGAAAGCCTGCACGTTCACCACCGCCACCAGGCACCAGGCCAGCAGCAGGCCCAGGGGTATCGCCAGCAGCACGGTGAAGCAACTGAGCATCAGCGTTTGCCCCAGGCTCAGCCAGGCCAGCCAGCGCCGTGGCACACCCAACGCCCACAACGGCGCCAACTGCCCCAAACGGCGCTGGCTCAAGGTCAGCTGGCTGATGAACAACGCAACGCCGGCAACCCCTAGCGTCAGGCTGTTCAATGCCGCCGTGACCGCGAAGGTGCGGCTGAACACCTCGCTCGACCAGGCTTTGAGGCGGGCCTGCTCCACCACCTGATTGTCATCCAGGGCATAGCGTCGTTGCAGTTCATCCTTCAGCCCAGCTACCCGTTCAGGCGGTACCAGCAGGCTCAAGCCGGCCAGGCTGGCCGCTGGTGCATGCCTGCGCAACCAGTCAGCGTTGACCAGCACATGGCCCTTGGGGTTGCCATAGTCGGCATAGATGCCCACCACGGCCATGGCCTGCGGTGGCTCGCCAGGCAACTGCAGGGCCTGCCCTACAGCCAGGCCAAGGCGACGGGCCAGCTGCTCGCTGAGCATCGCACCACGGCCGTCGGCCAGCGCCTGCCAGGCGCCCGGTGCCTGCTGCAGCAATGGCCAGTGCTGACGATAGAAGCGGTGATCATCCACCCCCTGTACCTGCACCGGCCACTGCTGCAGGCGCCAGTCCACCCGCCAGCTGGGCAGCACCGCGCTGACGGTACGGTCTGCCCGCAAGCGCGCGTAGATCTGCTGCGCCTGCGCGCTGTCGCGGGGCGTGACGTACACATCGGCGGCCAGGCGCTGGTCCAGCCAGCCGATGAAGGTGCGGCGAAAGCCTTCGGTCATGCCGCCGACCCCCACACTGGCGGCCAAGGCCAGCAACAGCGCCATCAATGCCAGGCTCAAGGCCGGCAGTTGCTGACGGCTGTCGGCAACGAACCACTGCGCCAGCGGGCGCTTGCACACCCGCGCCAGGCCGCCGAGCAAAAGCGCCAGCAACCCCGGCAACCACAACGCCGCCGCCAGCAGCAAAGCGGCCAGCATGCCAAACGCACTGGGCAGCCCCTGACCCAGGTAGCCGCAGCCTGCCGCCACCATCAGCAGCACCGCGCCAGCGCCACCCTGGCGCCGCAACCAAGGTACTTGCGCCAGGCGCCAGGCCTGGGGCTGCGCCAAGGCCAGCAATGGCAGGCGCGCCGCACGCAGCAGGCTGTCGAGCCCCGCCAGCAGTGCGCCGAACAAGCTGACGGCAATGCCTGCCAGCCACCAGTGCGCCGGCAAGTGCAATTGCCCTGCCACCTGGGCCCCATAAAGCCCGCGCAGGCTGGAGGCGAAATCAGGCAGCATCAGCGCGGCCAGCAGGTAGCCTGCAGCCACGCCCGCCACACCACCCAGCAGCGCAAACAACCCCAGCTCCAAGGCGAGCGCTGTCAACAGCACCTTCAGGCTCACACCGCATGCGCGCAAGGTGCGGATCAACCCGCGGCGCTGCTCCAGCGCCAGGCCGATGGCAGCATGGGCAATGAATAACCCCACCACGAAGGCCAGCAGGCCGAGGGCGGTGAGGTTCAGGTGAAAGCTGGCGGTCAGCCGCTGCAGGTCGGCATCGTCGCCGGGCGGCTGCAGCTTCAGGCTGGCGGCGATGTCACTCGGCAGTGGCCGATCACTGTCGCTGAGCAGCCACGACAATTGCCCGGGGGCATTGAGCAAGTCCTGCGCCTGGCCGATGTCGACCACCACTACACCCGGTGCCAGCTGCGCGTGCAAGGTAAGCGGCGGCAGTACCTGCCCGTCCACCGTGCTGACCTGATCGCCGGGCTGGCGGCCCAGCTGGCGCAGCGTGTCCGGGCCTACCCACGCTTGCCCCGGCGTGCCCACGAACGCCTGCACGTCAAAATTCTGCACATCGGCACCGGCCACGGCCATGCCCGGCAACAGGCCAAGCGGCTCGATGCCGATCAGCCGCAACGCGACCTGCTGCTGCCCCGCCAGGCGCAGGCGCCCTTCCAGCACGGGCGTCACCGGCCAGCCCAGCCTGCGCAATTGCACATACAACGCCTGGTCGAACCGCTGCCCCGAGCGTGCTACCAGTTGTGGGCGGGCAGGCCCGGCGAGCACTGCACTGGCTTGTGCGTAGTCGTTACGGGCCTGGGTGTTGAGCGCCTGAACGCCGCTCCACAGCGCCGTGGCCAGCCACAGCCCGGTGAAGATGCTGATGCACTGCAGCCGGTGGCGCCACCAATGGCTGCACAGGGCCTGCAAGGTGATCCGTAAACTGTTCATCACCCCTGCACCCGGCCCATCTGCAGCATGCAGCGGCGCTGCAGCCTGGCGGCCAGGCGCTGGCTGTGGGTCACCATCAGCACGCTGCTACCCGCCTCGTGCACCAGTTGCAGCAGCAGCGCCAACACCTCGTCGCTGCTGGCCTCGTCAAGGCTGCCGGTGGGCTCGTCAGCCAGCAGCAGTAACGGCCGGCTGGCCAGCGCGCGGCCGATGGCAACGCGCTGCTGCTGCCCGCCAGACAGTTGCTCCGGGTAACGTTGCAGCAATGGGGCCAGCCCCAACCGGCTGGCCAAGTGGGTCACCCAGGCCGGGTCTTGGCGCCCCGCCAGGCGCGCTTGGAAGGCCAGGTTGGCCGCCACGTCCAGGCTGCTGATGAGGTTGTACTGCTGGAACACCAGGCCGATGCTCTCGCGCCGCCAGCGTGCCAAGGCAGCTTCGCCGCGGTTGTCCAGTGGTTGGCCATCGATCAGAATGCGCCCGCTGTCGGCGCGGTCCAGGCCTGCCAGCAGGTGCAGCAAGGTGCTCTTGCCGCTGCCCGACTCGCCCATCAGGGCCAGGCTGCTGCCACGGTCCAGCGTCAGGTCCACCCCGCGCAGCACCTCCAGAGGGCCTTGGGCGGTGGCGAATGACTTGCGCAGGTTTTCGACGACCAACATTAGCTTGGGACCTTGTTTGGGGGGCAACAGTAGGCATAGCTGCAAACGCCGCTTTGGGGCAACTGTTTGCACCGTTTTCACTGGCCTCATCGCCGGCAAGCCGGCTCCCACAGGGATCTGGGCTGCCTTCAGGAAGCTGGACACCAATCCAATGCCCTGGGCAGTCCAGGTACAGCACAGAGCTCAAGCACTGCGCGGACCTGGGCTGCCTTCAGGAATCTGGACACCAATCCAATGCCCTGGGCAGTCCAGGTACAGCACAGAGCTCAAGCACTGCGCGGACCTGGGCTGCCTTC